>JAWKPF010000004.1 GCA_041390825.1 Thermomicrobiales bacterium | reverse complement strand
AACTACGAACTCGTCGCGCAGATCTCTGGTTCGATCCAGAGCCTACACGCAAGCATGGGCGCATCGGTCAAGGTGCCGTTCCGGGAACGGTTTCGACGCAATCTGGAGGAGGCGGAAGCGCACCTCGGCCAGGATCGGTTTGCGGAGTTGATGGCTGAAGGCGCGGCGCTCACACCTCCCGAGGCAGTAGCGGCTGCCTTCGCGCCAGCACGAGCGCCAGTCGAATCGAAACACGCCAGCAGGAACGCGCTCGCGGTGTTGTCACCCCGGGAACGGGAGGTGCTGCGGCTGGTGCCTGGACACACCGCCGGGGAAATCGGCGAAGCGCTCTTCATTAGCGAAAGCACGGTCCGCACACATATCGAGCACATTCTCAACAAGCTGGGGATGCGCAATCAGAAAGAACTGGTTGCCGCGATTTACGAACAGGACTGGTTGCCATGAGCCTGCAATCGAAGCCGTGGCTCTTCTGGATCGATGCGGCGGTGAAAGCCGCGCTGGTGGGGTTGCTGCTCTTCGCGGTGGCGCGGCCAGATCTGGAGCAGTTCCAGGGCAAAGCGATGAATGCCCGCGCGGTCTTCTACCCGATCTCGATGGTGGTGGTGCCAATCGGGTGGTGGCTGGCTCGTCGCCGTGGGGTGAAGCTGCCCTATCCGTATCTGCTCGACATTCTGGTGGTGTTGCCGCTGCTGATCGACACAGCCGGCAACGCGCTGAACCTCTACGACACGATCGACTGGTGGGACGATTTCAATCATTTCCTGAACTGGGGCATCTTGACGCTGGCGTTTGGGCAGGTGCTCCTGCTGCTCCCGGTGGGACGGAAAGCGGCTGCCGGGTTGATGATCGGGTTCGCCGCGTTGACCGCCTATGTCTGGGAGGTGCTGGAGTACGTCACCTTCGTGCGCAATTCGCCCGAGCTGGCCACCGCGTACACGGACACGCTTGGCGACACCGGATTGGCCCTGATTGGGGCGACACTGGCGACCGCGTTCGTGATCGGTTGGCAATGGCCACGGCGGGAGCGCCCCCTCGCCGTGGCCACGGAATGAGCGTTTCGTTCCCGATCGATCAGTAGCGAACCGCGCTTCCGGTCTCATCTCCGCCAATCGTGGCGCGTTCAGAGGGCGTCCAATTGGTCTTGGCCAGATCGCTGGAGAGACCGCCAACCAGATACTTGGACTCGCTGGCCATGGCAAGGAACTGGAATCCTTCTTCGATGCGCTGGTTGATGCCCGCCGCGCCCGAGGTGTGAATGCCAGGCGCAACGCCGACCTCTTTGGAGGTTTTGCAGACGTGAGCAATGGCTTCGACGATCTGCGGATGATCCCACTCGAGTGGAACGCCAAGACCGATACCCATCGAAGCGGCGAGGTCGTTCGGTCCGATGAAACATCCGGCGACACCGGGTACGCTCAGGATCTCATCGCACTTCTCGACCGCGTCGATATGCTCGATCTGCAGGATCAGGCAGATTTCGTCGTCCGCGTGTTTGAGATAGTCGCCGCCGGAGGTGTCGAAGCGGGTGCCGGTCATGCTTCCGCCAACGCTGCGCTTGCCTTTTGGCGGGAAAAAGGTAGCTTCGGCGGCGCGTTCGGCCTCCTCGCGGCTGTTGACCATCGGGACCACGACGCCCCAGGCGCCAGCGTCGAGCACGCGCTTGAAGTTCTCGGGATGGTTCCACGGAATGCGAACCATTGGGGCGACTCCGCCGGTCGTGATGGCGCCAAACATGCGCGAGAGCGTCAGAATGTCGATTGGATTGTGCTCGGTATCGACCACGAGCCAATCGAACCCCAGCCGCGAAACGAACTCGGCTGCTTCCGGACTGGGAAGCGAAAGCCAGGTGCCGATCGACGGCTCTCCAGCAGCCAGGCGGCGCTTGACGTGATTGACGCGCATGGGGATTCATCCTTTTGGCGAACGGGGCGAACGGCAGTGTTGGCTGGGATTGTACGCGGGAGGTTTGGAGCCCGGTGCGTGGTTTCCCAGGATTGGAATTCCGGCCGGTGCGCATCGAGATCAGATTGGGCAGCAACAATGCTCCGCGCGCGCGTCTCGAGCGACAACAGTCTCGGCCCGTTTCCGGTCAATCGAATCCGTTCGCGCGGTTCGAGATGCGCACCGAGAGCAGCACCAGGGTGGCGCAGGCGACGAGGATGACGGAGAGGAGCAGGGCAGTGTTCAAGTCGCCGGCCTCGTAGCGGCCATAGACGGCCAGCGGCATGGTCTCGGTTCTGCCGGCGATCGAACCGGCGAACATGATGGTGGCGCCAAACTCGCCCAGCGCTCGCGCCCAGGCGAGCACGAGTCCCGCACCGATCGCGGGTCGAGCCATTGGCAGCGTGACACTGCGCAGCACCCGCCAGGGATCGGCGCCGAGGTCGGCGGCAACTTCTTCCATGCCCTTGTCGTAGCGAGCAAAGCCGGCACGCGCGGCGCGCACATAGAACGGCGTAGCCACGAAGATCTGGGCCATGACGACCGCGGTGGACGTGAAGCCAATGGTGATGCCGAAGTGCTGGTCGAGATACTCCCCCACCAGGCCGCGTCGCCCGAACGCCATCAGGAGCGCGAGGCCCGCTACCGCCGGTGGGAGGACGATGGGGAGATCGATCAGGGTTTCCAGCGCGTTCTTGCCACGAAACGCGTGCCGGCCGAGCAGAAAGGCGAGCGGCGTGCCGAACAGGAGCACAATGGACATCGAAATGGTGGTCGTCACCAGCGAAAGGGAGAGCGCCTCACGTAGCGTGGTGGCGGTACGTTCGGAAACGCCATCGAAGCGCTCGATCGTGCGCCACAACAGGCTGACCAGGGGAAGCGCAAGAAAGCCGATCATCGCCGCGGCGGCAAGCAGTGCCAGCCAACGTCCGATGCGCATGAGCCCGTGAGATCGGTACTGGTTCGTTTGCGACGAAATAGCTGCGCGCTCCATTCCTGTGCGTAGCGAGCTGCAATCTACTGGTCCAGGCGGGGTGACCAATCATAGTGCGACCGCCACGCAGCCGAACGGATGGCGCATGGCGGTCGCATGGAGCAGTTCGTGACGACGGCAATCGAGGACGGAGATGCCGCCGCCAACAATTAGTCGACGGGAATGAACCCGTAGGACTCGAGAATGGCCTGTCCGTCCGGCGACAGGATGTAGGAGATATACGCAGCGGCGGCATCCTGGTTCCCAGCAGCAACCGGCGCAATCGGATAGGTGGCGATCTCGTTGACCGTTTCCGGGATTGCAATGGCAACCACATCGTCGGTCACGTCCGAGGTATAGACGATGCCGGCATCGGCCTCCCCCAGAGCAACCTTGCTGAGCACAGCGCGGACGTTGTCTTCCTCGGAGACGACGTTTCCGGCCACGTTGGCTACGAAGTCGTCGCCGTAGGTGGCAGTATCGGCAGCCATATTGCAGATGCTCTCGCGGGAGTAGCCGCCGACCGGAACGTCCTCCTGCGCGAGGACCAGCTTGATGCCCGGTTTGGCGAGATCGGCAGCCGAACTGATGCCAGCCGGATTGTCGGCCGGAACGACAACGGTCAAGAGATTCTCGACGAAGGTTTGCGGTTCCGCGGTGACGGTTCCCGCCTCGATGGCGTTGCTCATGGCCGTGTTCGAGGCGAACGCGGCCACATCGGCCGGGGCGCCTTCGGTCAATTGCGTGACCAGCGCCTGCGAACCGGCGAAGTTGTTGACGATATCGAGACCGGGGTTGGCGGCTTCGAGCGTAGTCTCGACCTCGGTGAACGCATCGGTGAGCGAGGCCGCCGCGAAAATCGTGACGGTGCCGGCGTTTTCCGGGAAGGGAACCACCTCGGCCGCGGTTTCTGCGCCTTCCTCTGCCGCCGGGCTCGCGGCTGGAGCAGCGGCGGGAGCCTCACACGCCCATGGCTCGATCTGCGCCGTGGTCACAGCGGGCCGGGCGGCCAGCGCGGACACCATGAGCATGAGCCCGATCAACAAGGACATTCCTGAACGACGGAAACGCATGTGCAACCTCTCCAGCAATTCGGATTTTGACTAGTCAACTATTGATGCATTCTTGCGGAGGCGCGGCCTCGCGGTCAAGCGGAACGCAAAACTACTTACGCAATGGCGCAACGCTGTATGCCGCATGGGCAGATTGACTATCCAGTATCTGAAGCGAATTACGCAGAAGTGCACCTTTTCGTCCAGATCGATCCACAGCAGAATCGACTCGTTGCTTGCGTGGGGCGAGCGAATCAGCGAAGAGGAGGTCTGCAAACTCTCAAGACGGGCGGTCGCCCGATAGAACGACGCGACTCGATGTTGATCCGAAATAGATGATGAAGGGATAGTTGGAATGAACGTACGGCGACGATTTGGATATACCCTCTGTGGCCGATTGCTTGTGCCAGGCTTGGCGGCGGCAGTGGTTCTTGGCGGCTCGTTCGAGGCGTCGATGGGTCAAGGTGTCGATGGCGGAGCACGGCACACGGCATCTCAGGTAATTGCCCAGCAGTTGGTCGATCTGCCCGAGGGCCGCGTGGCATTCATGGTGCGTCAGCAGACGGTCGATGCCGCTGGACTCACCCTGCCCGGGGACGATCCGATGTTCCTGGTGGGGACCGATGGGTCGACACTGGTCCGGGCCGAGACGAATGGCAACGCGTTGCTCCTGGGCGCGCAAGAAGCGGCGGCGCTCGCCGCCGGAGACGCGTATCGGGTCGAGCCGTTGGGGAGCGCCTCCCTGTTGAGCATCGAGCTGGACACCAATCCGCCAGACACTGCCGAATACATGGGCGACATGTACGTCGATGTCGCGGGCATGCGGGACATGGAGCTGCTCCGAACCGAACTGGGCCAGATGGAGGAGATCGTGCTCGAGTCCGAGTCGGGCGCCGGTCTGTTGCTGGTGCTGGAGGGTTCGGTCATCGTGGAGGATGCCGAAGGCGCATCGGCGTTGCTTGACGCTGGAGACGCGATCGATCTCGACGACTCGACCCCGGTGAGCGGCGTCGATCCAGCGTCAGTTGTGCTGGCAGTGACCCTTGGCAACGCGCTCGATCTTGTCGGACCTTCTGTCGAGAGCGAGGCACCGGTTGACAATGCTGGTGAGACCACAGGTCCAGCCGGCGGAGGTCAGGCAGGCGGCACGGTGCCGACGATCAAGGTCGATTCCGACGGTGACGGACTCTATGACGACGACGAAGCGGCCCTGGGATCGGATCCGAACAATCCCGACTCCGACCAGGATGGCCTGAGCGACGGCGACGAGGTGCATATCTACGGTTCGAGCCCGACCTCGATGGATACCGACGGCGATGGGCTGCCCGACTACAACGAAGTTACCCAGCAGGGAACCGATCCGGCCAATCCCGATACCGACGGAGATGGACTGAGCGATCACGACGAACTGAACTACGAGGACTCCGATCCGACCAAGTACGACTCCGATGGTGACGGTCTGAACGACCTCGAGGAAGTGCTCTACAACGCGAGTTCGGAGACTCCGGATCTCGACGGCGACGGCCTCACCGATTACGAGGAAGTGAAGGTCTATGGGTCCCGGCCAAACTCGCCGGATGGCGATGGTGACATGCTTGGGGACTATGAGGAGGCGAAGGTCTACTTCACGAATCCGATGATGCCGGACAGCGACAGCGACGGTGTCTGGGACTACAACGAAGTGACCGATTTCATGACCGATCCAAACGATTCGGATACCGATGACGACGGCTTCTCGGACGGATTCGAGATCAACGACGGCTACGATCCGCTCGACGCGAACGATCCGGGCCCGATCGTCTAGCCCATCGCCTTCTTCGGTAATCGCGGCTCGTGAGGAAGTCCCCCACGAGCCGTTTTCCGCTTGACGCGATCACCAGGTAGAACATATGATCTACTCGTCGCTTGGATGGTTCGGGCATTCGCAAACCGGGGCAGCCGCTCCGAACCATCCAACCGACGCAATGCGAGGGTGGGGGAACCCGCATGCGGGGGCGTGCGGATCGGCAAAGCAACGAGAGGTTCGGGCCAATGTCTGGGCAGGTGATCCCACTCTTTTCCGCGCCGTCTCCACAGGAGCGGGACGCGCTCGATGTCACAGCAAACTATCTCAAACGGGCCGGCACCGAGGCGGCCACCCGCATGATGGGCGCGCCGGCGCTCGATTTCGGCAAGGCGGCGCTGGTGGAGTCGCTGCGCGAAGAGATGCGCGAGTCAGCGGCGCTGTGTGAATGCCTGATCGACCTTTTCGATGGCTGGGGCGGTCCGTCACGCTAGAGCGGTTGCCGAGACACGTGCCTGCCGTGCGAATGCCGTCATCCCGACTGAGGCGGAGCGGAGGGATCTCCTCGCCACAGCGAGGGCAACAACGTCACGCTTCTTTGCGATGGCAGGCACTTCGGTGAAGAACCGCTCTGGTCCGGATCATTCACAAAGCGTTTCGCTCTCTCCAATTGTCAGTCGATTGCGACCGCGAAGGGCCGCAACCACGCAGCGGGGGGAACAAGGCAACCCCCTATGAATGACCTGGGTGATCGTATCCATGGTATCGGGCATCCTGGATCGAGCGGCGAGACTCCCAGACTCCTGTTAGGATTCACACCACGCCCACAATCGACCAGTTGACGCACGCGGCATTTCGGGTCGTGGCGCCCATTGGACATGGAAGTTGGGAATTCAGGGAGAGTTGGGATGACAACGTTGGTGACCGGCGGAGCCGGATTCGTCGGCGCTAATCTGTGCGAGCGATTGGTGCGCGATGGCGAGGAAGTGATCGCGCTCGACAACCTGGTCACCGGCCGCACGAGCAATCTGGCGGCATTGCAGGCAAACCCGGCCTTTACCCTTGTGGAGTTCGACCTGAACCAGGGGCTGCCGTCGTTGCCCAGGCTCGACCGAATCTATCACTGCGCGAGCCCGGCCAGTCCGCCTGAGTATCAGAAATTCCCCATCGAAACGTTGCTGGTGAATTCGGAAGGGACGCGGCGGCTGCTCGACCGCGCGGTCGAAGACAACGCGCGCTTCCTCTTTACCAGCACATCCGAGGTCTATGGGGATCCGCTCGACCATCCCCAGCGCGAAGACTATCGAGGGCATGTGAGCTCGACGGGGCCGCGCTCGATGTACGACGAATCGAAACGGTATGCCGAGGCGCTCATCACCGCCTATGCCGGACGCTATGGGATCGAAACCCGCATCGTGCGCATCTTCAATACCTATGGTCCATATATGGCGCCCCACGACGGCCGGGTGGTGAGCAACTTCATCGTCCAGGCGATCAAGGGCGAACCTCTGACCATGTATGGCACCGGCCAGCAGACGCGCAGCTTTCAGTACATCGACGACCTGATCGAGGGAATCGTCCGGCTCATGAACTCGGACTATAGCGGTCCGGTGAACATCGGAAACCCGAACGAATTCACTATGCTGGAGCTGGCGACCAAGGTGCTTGCGATGACCGGCTCCTCATCGGAAATCGAGTTCCTGCCGCTACCGGTAGACGATCCGAACCGTCGCCGGCCAGACATCTCGCTCGCGAAATCGGTGCTCGACTGGGAGCCGCGCGTGTCGCTCGACGAAGGGCTGGAAAAGACCATCGCGTACTACCGGGCCGAGGTGTTCGGGGAGCCGGTCGTCAGCAACTAGCACGCGGCACGCGGCACGCGGCACGCGGCACGCGGAGCGATGGTCGCTCATGCGCCGGGATAGCAATAGAACGCGTCGAGGGTAACCGGGTTCGCCGGGTCGAGGGTTACTGTCGAACTACGTGGTCCATCCGGGACAAAGATGCCGCAGGTGACCCGATCGGGAAGTTCGGAAACGAACTCGATCGTATAGTCGCCGGTTCCATCGAAAGTGGCGACGCCATTCTCGTCGGTAGTGAGGATGAATTCGGCGCTTGGGTTGAAGAGGCGAAGCTCGACGTCCGGAGCGAGTTCGCACAGTTCCGGATCGATCACGTCACCACTACAGCTGTAGACATTCACCGTCAGTGTGGTGACGGACACCTGTTCCGGGGCAAGGATGTTGTACCAGTCGCACGCGAGTTGCTCTCCCGGGAGAAGCTGGATATCGAGTCTCCCTGCCGGCTCGACGATGGTGAAGGGAGAGAAGGGCGACTCGAACGAGCGCACGTTGCTGGTGCATTCGGCAATGTACGAGAGCGCGATGGTGCTGGGCGTCTGCTGCTGGAGGCGGAAGTCGCCCGACGCGAGATTCGTGAAGGAAATGGTGGACGGACTGCCGCCGGATCCGGTGGAAGCCATCATGCTGCCGCTGGCCGAGGCTATCGGCTGCAAGGTGAACGCGATGTCTTCCGTGCCCAGCGCGCATTCATTCACGAGCGTCTGATTGGGATCGATCGGATCGTGCAAACTGTCGCAGGTATAGACGTCGATGGTGAGGGACGCTGGCGACTCTGCAACGGCAACGCCGGAAGACACAGCAGCGAGTCCCGCCAGCAGCATGATTGCCAGGCCGATCATCAACCGAAGCCCTGATTCGTATTGGCGCCACATCGTTTCTCTCCTCTCACGACCACTCGTTCAGCATCGCATGCGATGCGCAAAATGGAAACGATGAAAAAGGAACAGCGGTTCCACACAAGAAGTGAGTGTCATGCAATTTCGCCCCTACCAATCCGACCGAGACGATCTGCCGCGCATGGTGGCGCTGGTCCAGCAGCGATGGCTGGACGCGGCGCCGGCTCCCTGGGACATGCACCCGGGTGATGTGCTCTGGGCACGCTACATGCTCGAAGATCGCGAATCGCGCTGGCATGAGCGCGTGCTGCTCTGGGAAGAGCAAGCAACGCTGCGCGGGTACTCGCTGATCTATCCGAAGAGCCGCGAGATCGTCCTCTGTCTGGCGGCGGAGCTCGAATCGAACAGCGCATTGGTCCAGGAGATGCTCGACCGCGCGCGCGAGCAGGGTCATCGGTTGCAGGCCGAGGGGGGCGAGTTCTTTCCAACGACCTACGAGGGGTCGGCGCTCGAAACCACCTACCATGCGCTCGGTCTGCAACGCCAGGGCGATCCATTCATGCGCATGAATGCGCGCACGGTATCGACCACGGATGAGCTGGATGTGATGCTGCCGGACGGTTGGGAGGTGCGGCCGGTTTCCGGGCCGGATGAGTATGCTGCCCGCGTCGACGTGCACAGGGAGGCGTTCGCCCCGTCGAAGATGACAATCGAGGCCTATGCCCGATTGCGTACCGTGCCCGGTTATGATCCAGAGCTCGACTTGGTGGCGGCCGGTCCAGACGGCACAATCGCCAGTTACGCGATCGCCTGGTTCGACCCAGTGACCCGCACTGGCTTGTTCGAACCGGTTGGCGCGTTGCGAGCCTACCGGCGCATGGGCTTGACGAGCGCAGTGCTGACCGAGGCGTTGCGGCGGTTGCGCGCGCGCGGCACCGACCGCGTCTTTGTCAATTGCTTCACCGACAGCCCCGCGGCCATTAGTCTCTACGAATCGGTTGGATTCCGGGAGGTTCACCGCTGGACGCTGCTCGGAAACGAGCAGGCCGCCGACTAGATGCGAATCTTCTGAGGGGACGAGCCGTCGCGGGATTTCTGCATCCAGATGCCGTCGAGATTGCGGCCATAGTAGTTGCGGCTGACGCCGACCTCTTTGAAGCCTTCGCGGCGGTAGAGGTTCTTGGCGGTTTCGTTCTCGGCTTCGACCATGAGCACCATGTCGCCCTGCGGAATGGCGGCATCGAGCGCGCGCAGGAGCCGCGCTCCAATGCCGCGCCGTTGCGCGGCGGGATCGACACAGATGTTGATCACCCGGGCCTGGCCACCGTTGCGGTCGCCGATCGCGCAGCCGACGATGCAGCCGTTCTCACGCGCGACGAGAAAGCGCACGTGAGGAAGACTCCATAACAAGAGCAATGTGGCGTAGCCATAGGCAAGCCTCGGCTTGAAGGCGCGTTTTTGCAGCGCCGTTACCTCGCGCAGTTCCAGGAACCTGACACCGCCAATCGCGACGCCTTCCAATCGAACCGATGCCAGCGGCGAGGGGGGAGGAGAAGTTGGGAAGAGTTTGGCGTGATTTGCCATCGATCAGGTTTGGACCATTTCTGTCAACTGTCGTAGCCGCCATGGTACACCAGCGGCCGCTCGGAAGGTCCGATTTCATGGGCATGCCAGGCTGGGCGCGTCATACGTCGAGATATCGCGATCGGCGGAGATTTCCACTCTTGGGACATGCGCCATGCCGCGCAGAAATGCGATGATCCGCACACGAAACAGCGCGACACGGAGGTTCGGCATCTATGATGCTGGTGTTACAGGATCGAGTCGCAGAACCCGAACATGAATTGATCGAGCGGGTACTGGACGGCGTCGAGTATCTGGCCCTGGTGATCGAAGTGCTGGCCGTCTGCGTCATCGCGGTCGGTGTGCTCTACGCCGTCGGTTCGTTTCTCATTGCTCGCCACGGAACACCGCAGCTCAAGCATTACGATCGAGAGTTCCGTGCGCGGCTCGGGAACTCGCTGCTGATCGGTCTCGAAATCCTGGTGGCGGCAGACATCATCCGCACCGTGGCGCTGGAGCCAACGTTGGAGAATGTGGCAATCCTTGGGATTCTGGTGCTGGTCCGCACCTTCCTGAGCTGGTCGCTGGTGGTGGAAATCGAGGGCCGCTGGCCATGGCAAGCAGCAGCCGCGGAGACATCGAAGGGATCGGGCGGCGGCAAAGAGTCGCTCGAATGAGCGGCGAAACTGGTATCGGATTGATCGATGCGGCCGCAGCCGGAGATATCGACGGATTGCGGGCGCTGCTGGAAACAAGTGAGCCCGACTTGAACGTGCGGGACAGCCGTGGGCGCACAGCGCTCATGGCGGCGACGTACGCGAACCAACCGGAAGCCGTGGCGCTGTTGCTCGATGCAGGCGCCGATGTCGATCTGCAAGACGACATGCTGAACAATCCATTCCTTTATGCCGGAGCAGAAGGTCTGATGGAGATTCTGAAGCTGACGCACCAGGCGGGCGCCGATCCGACGATCCGCAACCGCTACGGCGGGGTGGCGATCATTCCCGCTTCAGAAAAGGGCCACCTGGACGCGGTTGTGTACCTTCTCGAAGAGACCGAAGTCGATGTCAATCACATCAACGATCTCGGCTGGACCGCATTGCTGGAGGCGATCATCCTGACCGATGGCGGTCCGGTGCATCAACAGATCGTCGCCAAGCTGATCGCGCATGGGGCAGATGTGCGCATCGCTGATGGTGATGGAGTGACACCGCTCGACCATGCGCGGCAGCGCGGATATCGGGAGATCGAAGCGCAACTCTTGGCAGCGGGCACAGAGTAAGATCACCGCAGCGCGGTTCAGCCGCGAAACGATCCGCCACGCAAGTACCGGGAGCCTTCGGAGCGACATGCGCAATATTCTCGCGAGCAGCCGCTTCTTTATCGCCATTGCGGTGTTGGGCACCTTCGTCGCCTCGGTCTCACTGATCGTTTCGGGCACGATCTCGGTGTTCAAGGTGACCAAGGATGCGATCGTCGACGGGCATGTCGGCGTCGATGCGTCGAAGCACATGGCGGTCGACTATCTGCAGCTCGTCGATATCTTCCTGCTCGGCACGGCGCTCTACATCATCGCGCTGGGCCTCTACGAGCTCTTCATCGACGACAGCCTGCCGATGCCGAGTTGGCTCGTAATCGCAACCTTCGAAGATCTCAAGGAAAAGCTCATCGGCGTCATCATCGTGCTGCTGGGCGTGAGCTATTTGGGCACAGCCGTCACCTGGACCGGTTCGGGCAGCATTCTCGATCTGGGGCTGGCCACGGCCGCCGTTATCCTGACGCTGGCAATTGCCCTCTACTTGAGTACCAAGTCGCACAGTCATGCGACAGTCGACCATTCGGGACATCCCGATCCGAGGAGTGAAACGCATTCATGACAGTCACTGACATCCTGCCAGAGCCGGTCTTGCTCGATGGCGGAATGGGGCGCGAGCTTGGGTTTCGCGGGGTCGAGGTTTCGCGGTACATCTGGTCGGCACAGGCATTGCTGGATGCGCCCGATGTGGTGCGCGAAATCCACGCCGACTACATCGCCGCCGGAGCGGACATCATCACCACGAACACCTATTGCACGTTGCGCTCGCATCTGGACAAGGCGGGTGTGGCCGACCGCTACGAAGAGCTCAACCGCCTGGCGGGAGCGCTGGCGGTGGAGGCACGAGAGAGCGCGGACCGGCCGGTGTTGATCGCCGGGTCGCTGGCGCCGATGTTCGAAAGCTACCGCCCGGACATGGTGCTGCCAGCCGCCGAAAGCGAACCCGTTTACCGCGAGCAGGCCGAAATTCTGGCCGAGTACGTGGACATGTTCATCTGCGAAACGATGTCCAAATCAGATGAGGCCGTGGCGGCGGCGCGCGCAGCTGCCGCAACCGGAAAGCCGGTTTGGGTGTCGTTCAATTTGCATCCGAGCAAGCATGGCTATGTGCGCAGTGGAGAAACGATCGGCGAGGCGGTGGCGGCGCTCGACGGGATACCGGTTAGCGGTTTCCTCGCCAACTGCTGCATGCCCGAACTGATCGAAGCCGGTATGCCGGAGTTGGTGAACACCGGCTCGCGTTTTGTCGGCGGGTATGCCAACACCTTTCTCCCCACACCGGACGACTGGACACTGGAAGAAAACGACCTGCACAACCTGCGCGAGGATTTGGAACCACCGGCGTATCTGGAGTTCGTCGAAGCGTGGTTGGACAAGGGCGCCACGGTGGTCGGCGGTTGTTGTGGAACCAGACCGGCGCATATTAGGGCAATTGCGAACGTGCTGGGACGGTAGCTATCGTCGCGGACAGACAGGCGATTTTCTGGGCATTCCTGCCTTTCATCGGGACGGAGCGGTCATCGGACGATTGACCACTGCGTGTTCGCGTGATTTTATGTAGTTCAGCTACACCCTCCTTCCTTTCGGACGCGCAATCGACCAACGGAGGAGTGCCCCAATGCCACTTGCGCTATTCGAATTCCCACCCAAGCTTCCACCCGATTTTTGGGGAATTCCCCTCAATGCCGGTCGGACCCATGCCGTTACGGTCCGCCCTGGCAAGCCTGAATACATCATCGTCTCGATGCAATTTGGCGGTCTCTGGCGAACGTTCTCCAGCGGCGACACCTGGTATCACGTAAACGGTCTGCCGACGACCCGCTCGCACGATGTGCAATACGGCCCGACTGGACAGACCGTGGTAGCCACCAAGTTGTGGGATCTCCGGGCTGTCAACGGTGGGGGCATCTGGATCAGCCGTGATGGCGGCGAATCCTGGTCGCAGCCCGCGACCGGCATGGTTCCCAAGGATCTGCGGACACCGGAGCGAACCTCGGCCTGGGGAATCGCGAAAGACCCCGACGACCGGGTGACCTGGTATGTCGGAACGGACTTCGGGATCGCGATCAGTCGTGACGACGGCGCTACCTGGGAGCACAAGCGCATCGACCCCACCGTCCCACTCGTGAACAACCGCATGCAGGATGTTCCGCAAGCCGTCACCGCGCTGCCCGGCGGACAGGTGATGGCGATGCTACGCAGCGGCATCTATCGCAGCGACGACCGGGGCGCGACCTGGCGCAATGTGCGCTCGGGGGACTTCAGCTTTTTCGAAACAGTCGGCTGGAACAAGATGGACCGCTTTCCGTCGGCACCGGCGGTGATCGCGCTCCAGACGTATGAAAAGCTGCTCCTCTACGAGCTCGATCTCGATCGCTGGACCGAGCTGACGGTGGGAACGGGCCAATCACGTTCGCCATTCGTTCGCATCGCCAGGCTGAATGTCCCCATCTTTGGGGAATACGCCACCGTCTGGATCGGGCGCGGTGTCTCGGCGCTGTTCTGCACGCGCCAGCTTCCGCGACACTTCCGCAACGTGGGTCCGGAACACTGGTCGATCGTCGGGCGCGCACAGGGGTTTCATGACGACACCGGGGATCTCGGCCTCGATGGCGACTTCCAACCGCGCATGATGGGTACCGACGGTGGTGTGTTCTCCCCGCTGGAATACGACTCGATCGGCAATGTCGCGACCTGGCAGAGCGCCGCAAAACCGGGAAGCGGCATGAACTCGTATCAGATCACCGATATCGGTGGCACGAACGTGCGGGTCGACCGAAAAACACAATCGGCGATCTACTTCTCCACGCAAGACAACGCTGTCTGGGCTTCGACCGATGGGGGCGCCACCTGGCCGCGTAACGACTGTTGCGAAGGCTTTCATATCGAAGTCGCGCACACGGCGGAGAAAAACGAACAGGTGACCGTGGGCTATGGAAAAGTCGGCGCGGGACCCAGCGGAAGCATGTTCGCCGACGCCGGATTCCAGAACCAGCGCGCGGTGCCAGACGTCGATGAATCGGGAACGACGCTTGGTGGATGGTCACAGGCGTTCTATTTGAAACCAAAGAACTGGCTGCGTTTCCGCATGCCTCCCCCCGTAACCGGACAGCCCGCTGAGCCCAACGAGATCCGCGTTTCAGACGACAACGGTTCCAGGTGGCGCTTGCGTTACACGACCACCCTCGGCTGGGCGGGACCATTCCAGCGGACAAGCACGAACTACCCCAGCCCTCCCAATCGAGCCTACTGGCCGGTGTTCACTGGCGAGTCGAACGGCATCGATACCCGCGGAAAGATCGGATTGGTGGGGCTCTTTGGTCCGATGGCGAACACCGTGACCACCATCGGAGATTCGAATATCATCCGGCTTCCAAACGATGGCTCGCTTGGATTGCGCGCTACGGAATTCGACTGGCAAGCGGTTTTTGCGGTCGATCCGCGCGACTGGCTCCTCATCATCGCGCCGGACATCAAGAACCAGCGCATGATGATCACCCGAAGCGCCGGGTTGCTCTGGCAAGAGAACACTCAGCTCACTGATCTGGTGCTCGAGTCTGGAAACCTCCTGATGTACAAGGCGCCGTATCACATGCAGGTGACCCACATCGGGTTCGATCCCTACGACGGCAACCGGATCCTGGTGGGAACGCGTGACGCCGGAATCATGCAATCTACCGACCGCGGGGAGACCTGGAGCAAGATTGGCGGGTCGGAACGCGCGCTCTACGTAACTGGCTTCTTCTTCGAGCCCAACTCCGACGTCATCGTTTCGACATATGGGCGCGGGCTCTTCCGGCTTTCGTGGGCGGTTGGCTGCACATTGCCGTTGCTCACACGCATTCGCCAATCGATCAAACTGCAGATCGCAAACGAAGCCATCGACGCCGAGTTGGCCGCACGAGACTCGCAGCCCCCGGAAGAGGATGACCGCATGCCAGAGGGTTTCGACAATCCGAGATTGCCACGCATCTTGCTGTCCACCGACCTCCCGCCAATTGGCGTCCCGGCCGTGGGGGAAGCGGACTCGATCGGTCTGATTGGCAAGGGATTCGATCCGGACGGACCGACCGCTGCCATACTGCTCGATGGTGTGCCCATAAACGATGTCAGGCTCGAGGTGGCCGACGACGGGACGATCAGCGCCCAGGTGCCGCTTCCGGAAGGGCTCGAGCGAGGAGAGCACCTTGTCGAAGTGCGTCAGGGCGAAGGCCGCGACGCACGGGTCACCACGTCGGTCCTGTTGAAAGCCGAGGCGGACGAATTCGAGAAAGAAGTCGAATCGCGCTTTGTCGACCAGATGGTCGGGCGTGAGCACCAACAGGACAGCGGAAGCACCGAAACCGCTTCCTGAGTCGGGTGCGTCCTTCAGACATACGGCTGTGCCGTGGCGGTGTCTCCTTGGAAGAGATGCCTCGCCTTATCCAGAATGACGGGCCAGTGGGGCGAGAGGATCCGCAATACGGAATCCGGGTGATTGTCGAGGGGGTTGGGCTGGGCCGGAAAAGCCTGCCCGTCCGATGTGTGCCGATTTGGGCAGCCACGGAGAGCCACAACTACGCGAGGACGTCGCTCCAGGGGCACATGTTTCCGCAACTGCTCAAGCCCAGCGTTTCGACGGTGGCATCTCGGGAAGTGGCGATTGGCCGACCCTGAATGGACAGTCGGATCCCGCAGGACACGTCTGCTGGCAGTTACCCGATCGGCTGACGAGCAGCCGGGTTGGGAGTGGGAATCCACCACTCCTCGCCGCGAACGGTGTTGATGTATTCCGGCCAGCGCAAATCGACTGGCGGGATGAAGTCGGCGGGCAGCAAGGGCGCAACCCACGTACTGCCGCCCACACCGCCGCCGGTGCGTTCCTCGAACTCGGCTTTGCATTTCGCGAGCTCTTCGGGTTTGGTGAGCAGGTCGAGCGCGGTTGCCGCGATCGTCTTGCTGGCAAGGAACATGCCGGGATCGATCAGCTCCGGACGGCCGCCCATGGCGAGATAGGCCCAGTTCGGATACTCATAGCCCGGTTTCGGGGAGGAAAGCATGGGGCGCCCGGTAAAGAGGCGCACCGTCGGCGCGTGCCACGTGTAATCGACATAGTCATCCGAGGTGAAGTTCTTCTGCCATGAGGGCAGCAAGGAACGGGTGTCGTCCTCGTACTGCTGTGGCGTGGTGAGACGGGTATAGACCTCGGGAATGGGATGCTCCATCGGTTCGAGACCGAGATTGCGCTGGATTTCCCGGCAGAACTCGATCGCGTCCTCCCCATACACCGGTGGCCCGATGAGCTCCATGTTGCGATAGGTGAGATCGGCGAGCGCGTTGTTCGCCAACCCGACCCGGGTGCGGGTGACCCACTGGACATAGGCTTCACAACCGCTTGCCTGGGCGGCGGACTTGGCGTTGTTCGCCAACACATCGAAGATACGCTGCTGCACATCGAGCAGCGGCGACCGCCACGAGTACTGAATCTGGGCGAAGCGCGGGGGGAGATTGTCCGAGGTCGCGTCACCGGCGGCGAGGACGAATTCGTTCAAGGTCCAGGTGCCGGTGTGGGGGAACATCGCCTCCTTGGTGTACTTCGTCATGGTGTACATGAGCATCAGCGCATCGATTGCGCCGGGAACGCGCGCGACGATGTGTGACGATGCAGCGCTCTCGTCGGTGGTGCGCGGCGAGCTGTCGCGCGCGGCCCACTCTTCGGGATGCGCGCATTCGAACGTGAAGACAGCGCTCCAGTAGGAACCGCAGTGGGTTTCCCAGGTAACGGTATTGCCGTTCAGCGGGTGATAGCAGAGGAACGCGTCGGCGCCGTCGAAATACCCCTTGGCGGCATGCACCGGTTTGGAACCGCAGACTTTCTCGGCTGGCTCGCCGAAGAACCTGAGCGTTCCACCAATGCCGTTCGCCTGCATGGCGGCTTTGGTGGCGAGCATGCCGCCGAGCGCGCCGACCCCGAGCATCGAATGGGGATCGGTATGACCGGCGGTCCAGGGATGAAGCCCTTCCCTGGGCGCCTGATATGGAACGGCTTGCTGGGAGTTGCCGGGGACGGCATCGTATTCGGCATAGGAGCCAATGACCGGACCGGGACCGTTGCTCCAGGTGGCTGCGAAGGCGGTCGGCATACCGCCCGAGCCTTCCTCGACCTCCCATCCGTCGGAACGGAGAAGATCGACATAGGCTTTCGCCGATTTGTATTCGCGCCAGGCCGGTTCGGCATAACCCCAAATCTCGAGATCGAAGTCAGACAGCCGCTGACGGTTCTGATCGAGCCAATCGAATGCGAATTGCTTCGCCGGGTAGATCGCTCCGCCTGCCATAGCCGGGTCCCTCTATGCATTGTCGATGGAGATACGGTCCGCTGCTCACATGGTACCGCAGCGGGCAGCCGTCGTCGCAGGCTCCCAGCCATCGTTCTGTGCAGCTTGCCCAACCCCGGGCAGCATGCAGACCTGTTGGCGAGCAGCCTGATGCAGGCCGCGCTATACTCGGAAGCACCGAAACAACGCACCAGTCGAAAAACATTTGTCCGGCACAATCAACGATTGGGGGCACCAATGACGATGGACCGATCTCGCCGATTCGACGGCACGTCGATCGAGGCCGCCGCGCGCGCAGCGATGCTGCGTGATGTGGAAGACCTCAGCCGGCGCAAACTGCTCAAGCTTGGCGGTGCATTCGCATCGGCTAGCGCCATGTTCGCCGCGGGCATTCCGCTCGTGGGCGCCCAAACACCGGAGATCGAGGGGACATCCGAGCTTCCCGAAATCACCGAGATTCCCGACAACCTGAAGGGCGAAGGCGAAGTGGTGGTCGCTTCCTGGGGCGGAACGTTCCAGGCGGCCCAGCGCCAGGCCTATTTCGAGCCATTCCAGGAACTCTCTGGCATCACCGTGATCGAGACCGAAGGGCCGTCGATCGCGCAGGTGCAGGCGATGGTCGATACGGGCAACATCGAATGGGACGTGGTCGAGGTCGGCCGTGGCGACGTGATCAACCTGGAGCGCAAGGGCGACTACTGGGAGCCGATCGACTATTCGCTCTTCGATGTGGATCACATTCCGGAAGAACGCCGCTACACGTTCTCGGTGGACATGCTGCCGTATGCGCAGATCAATGGCTACCGCACGGACGAGTATCCAGAAGGGCCGACCGACTGGGCGGATTTCTGGGACACCGAGAACTTCCCGGGGCCACGCACGATGATTTCCGGTTCGGGTGGACTGAACCCATACCTGGAAGCGGCCCTGATGGCCGACGGTGTGGCCAAGGAGGAGCTCTATCCCATAGATATCGACCGCGCGTACGCCTCGCTCGACAAGATTCGAGACGATGTCGTGCGCTGGTGGGATGCGGGCGCGATCCCGGCTCAGATGTTGACCGACAAGGAAGCCTATATGGCCGTCATCTGGAACGGCCGTATGCAAGCGCTCCTCGACGAGGGGGTGCCGGTAGCGCCGGTCTGGAATCAGGGCGGTCTCTACACCGATGTCTGGGCGATCCCGAAGGGCGCGCCGAACGCCGCCAATGCGCAGAAGTTCGCAGCGTTCATCACGATGGCGATTCCACAGGCGCGGCTCTCCAAGCTGATTCCGTATGGGTCGGTGAACACCGATTCTGCTCAGTACATGACCGAGGAAGAGCTCAACAGCTTCATCTCCGGTCCGGCGATCAGCGAGCAACTCTTCACGGTCGATACTCAGTGGTGGGCAGACAACCTGGACGCTGTGCTCGAAATCTGGAACGAGTGGATCTTGGGATAGCGGGTCCGGGGTCCGGAGTCCGGAGTCCGGAGTCCGGAGTCCGGAGACGATACGGTCGTGGCGGAGGGTGTCTCCGGCCAATCGGAGATAGGGCACGGAGGCCCTTTGCTACGGTCGGTGGCGCGCAGGCCCTTCGCGACGAGCGGCGCGGTGGCGGTCCTTTTTGCGGACGGGACTGGAATGCGTCCGGGAGGGGTCGACGTCTGGTTCTGCCGCTATCCAATGTCTTTCAGTCTCGAGAACGGGTGCGCGAGCGCCAGAGTTCCCGCCACGAGCGCTGGATGACGGCTTTGCGGTTCGAATGACGATGGGGGGCGGATGACGGCGGTCGGTGCACAACCAGCGCAAGGCGGAATCGGCGCGCATGGCGCCGAGGTGCGCTTCGTCTCGGTCCGCAAACAGTATGGCCCGGTAACCGCGGTCGACAACGTCTCGCTGGACATCTCACCGGGCGAGTTCCTGACATTGCTCGGCCCCTCGGGCTCGGGCAAGACGACCACGCTCATGATGCTGGCCGGGTTCGAGATCCCGACCGATGGCGAAATCTTCGTCGATGACATTGCCATCGCGGCGATCCCGCCGTATAAGCGCAACATCGGCATGGTCTTTCAGAACTACGCGCTCTTCCCCCATATGACCGTGGGCGAGAACATCGCCTTTCCCCTGAAGATGCGCGGGATTTCCAAGAGCGAGATCCAGCGCATGTCGAAAGAGGCGCTGCAGCTCGTGAAACTGCCTGGCTATGAAGGGCGGTATCCGCGCCAGTTGTCCGGCGGCCAGCAGCAGCGCATCGCGGTGGCGCGCGCGCTGGTTTTCAACCCGCGTGTGTTGCTGATGGACGAACCGTTGGGCGCGCTCGACAAGCAACTGCGCGAAAGCCTGCAACTGGAGATCAAGTCGCTGCACGACCAACTCGGCGTCACCATCGTCTACGTCACTCACGATCAGCAGGAAGCGCTGGTGATGTCCGACCGAATCGCGGTCATGAACGAGGGGCGCATCGAGCAAATCGGCTCGCCGGTCGAGCTCTACGACCAACCACAGTCGAGATTTGTGGCGTCGTTCATTGGCGAGTCGAATTTCCTGAGCGGCCGGGTGCGCTCGTGCGAAAACGGGATGTGCCAGGTGGAAATCGACGGCGTGGCCACCCTTTCCGCGCCGGAGATGGCTGGGGCGGTCGCCGGCGAAGCGGTGACGGTTACCGTTCGCCCAGAGAAGCTGCTCTTCGGGCGCAGCGAAAAGACCCATCCCAATGCAGTGCCGGGACGGATCGAGAGCGTCATCTTTGCCGGCGAGATGCGGCGCTACGACGTGGCGCTGCCAAACGGCGAGCGGTTGATTCTCAAGCGCCAGAACCGCGCCGGTGAAGAGCAATTCGCGCCGGGTGACGAAGTCGAAGTCGCCTGGGCGTACGAGGATACGCGGTTGGTCTGAGACACATCTGCGGGTGGCGGATACGGGTCCCGCCGCTACCAATTGATGAGCGGAGCATCGCATGTCCGTGTCGACCGTAACGACAAACGCATCTGAGCAGGCGAAGCGGTTCAGACGGCTGGAGCGCGGGGTGCAGTTGCGTTATCTGCTCTTGCTGCTGCCTGCGTTGATCTTCCTGATCGTCTTCTACGGGTATCCGGTGGCGGCCATGCTGGCGCGCTCGTTCAACGATCCAGAGCTGGGGCTGGAGAACTTCCGCAAGCTCACGAACGTGCGCCGGCACGAGGACTTTCTCTTTCTGTCGATTCCGAGCAATGGCTACATCCACGTCTTTCTGATCACCTTGCGCATTGCCGGCGCGGTGACGCTGCTGACCCTGCTGCTCGGGTACCCCGTGGCGTATGTGCTGTCATCGATTCGGGATTCGCGCGCCAATCTGCTGCTGATCCTGGTGTTGATCCCGTTCTGGACCAGCATCCTCGTGCGCTCGTATGCGTGGATGGTGTTGCTCGGGCGCGAGGGATCGATCAACCGGATCCTGATCAACCTGGGTATCCGGGATCAGCCGATGCAGTTGCTCAATACCCGCTTTGCGGTCTATGTCGGCATGGTGCATATCTTGCTGCCGTTCATGATCCTGCCGCTCTATTCGGTCATGCGCGGAATCGACCGGAGCTATCTGCGCGCCGCCTCGAACCTGGGCGCCAGCGACGCGCGCGTCTTCCGGCATGTCTTCCTGCCGCTGTCGTTGCCGGGTGTGGCGGCAGGCTGTCTGGTCGTGTTCATTCTCTCGCTCGGGTTCTATATCACCCCGGCGCTGATCGGCGGTCCGAAGGACATCATGATTTCGATGCTGATCGCGCAACAGGTCAATACGCTCAACTGGGGCTTCGCGGCCGCGCTGGCGCTGGTGCTGCTGGTGATCGCGCTTCTGATCTTCCTGCTCTTCAACAAGGTGCTGGGGGTGGACAAGCTCTACGGAGGGACGCGCAAATGAAAGGTCTCTCCGTAACGCGCATCATCCTCTATGTGATCACGGGATTGGTTCTCTTCTACCTGATCTTCCCGATTTTCGTGGTGATTCCGGTGTCGTTCAGCTCGGCGAGCTATCTGCAGTTTCCGCCACCGGGGTTCTCGTTCCAGTGGTACCAGAAGTATTTCGACCGCGCGGACTGGATCGACGCCACCTTCCTGAGCCTCTGGATCGCGTGTGTCACGGCCATTCTGGCGACGATTCTGGGGACGATGGCCTCGCTGGCGCTGGTGCGGGGGAAGTTCTGGGGCAAGAATCTGGCGAACGCCTTCATGGTGTCGCCGCTGGTCATTCCGGGAATCATCGTGGCGATCGGGGTCTATTTCTTCTACGCACGCATTCAGATCGTCGGTAGCCCCTGGGCGCTGGCGCTGGCGCATACCGCGCTGGCGCTTCCATTCGTCGTCATCAATGTTTCGGCCACGCTCTATGGGTTCGACGAGCGGCTGGAATACGCCGCCATGAACCTGGGCGCGAACCGCTGGCAGACCTTCCGGCATGTGATGTTCCCCATCATCCGGCCCGGGGTCTTCGCGGGAGCGCTCTTTGCCTTCATCACCTCATTCGACGAACTGATCGTGGCGCTGTTCATTAGTGGAACCGGCGCGGTGACCCTGCCACGCAAGATGTGGGACGGGTTGCGGCAGGAGATCGATCCCACGATCGCGGCGGTGTCGACCCTGTTGATCGTGACATCGGTCGCCATCCTGATGAGCGCGGAAATCTTGCGGCAACGCTCGGAGCGGATGCGCACGAGCGCGATTTTCGAAGACGTGATTCCCACCGAGATTCAGTAACCCCCCGCCCCGGCCCCCGGCCTCCATCGCTGGCGCGCCATCGACTGGGATCGACGATGCGCCCATGCCGAACTCAGGCACGCCGGGCGGTGCGTTCGTGTGATTGTTACGACTCTGCAATGTCCCCCGTGGTCCTGACATGCTTGATGAACAGCCGATCTTATACCCTACCAGGGTAGGGCAGATATCGATCTGCCAGCACACACTGGGAACGGAGTAGACCATGGCTGAGAAGATGTCGATCATCGTTTTCTCCGGCACCGTCGACAAGCTGATGGCCGCCGCTACATTGGCGACCGGCGGCGCTGCGATGGGGCTGGATGTCGATCTGTTCGTGACGTTCTGGGGACTGAACGCGTTCCGCAAGGACCAGGTGCGAAGCAACATGCGCCTGAGCGCCGACTTCGCGGAGTTCGCCGAGCCCATGATGCAGGCGATGCAGGAGAAGAACGTTCCGCACTGGATGGACGTCCTGACGCAAGCCAGCGAAATCGGAAATATCCGGGTCCGCGCCTGCAGCCAAACGATGGAGCTCTTTGGCTGGAAGCTCGAGGATTTGGATCCCATCGTCGAGGACGTCACGGGCGTGGCGGTCTTCGTCGATGAGGCAAAAGACGCCAACGTCAATCTCTTCATTTAGAAAGGAACGAATCATGAGCGCGATCGAGCACGTCGCCATCGACAAGGAAATCGATGCCCGCGGAAGCTTCTGCCCAGGACCGCTGTTGGAGCTGATCCGGGGAGTCAAGAGCGTGGAGGTCGGACAAATCGTTGCGGTGTTGTCCAGCGATCCCGGCTCCAGCAAGGACATCCCGGCCTGGGTCGCGAAGGCGAAGCACGAGATGGTGCGCGTCGACGCAACGCCGGAATACAACCGCTTCGTCATCCGCAAGACCCACTAGCGCGCCGTCGTCGCAGGAAAGGATCGGTCCGGGATGAGCGAACGTATCGTGATCGTTGGCGGAGGTGTCGGAGGCACCCTGCTCGCCAATCTCCTCAGCAAGGAACTGCCGGCTGAGCAGGCGAAGGTGACCGTCATCGATGAATTCGGCCAGCACCTCTACCAACCCGGCTGGTTGTATGTGCCGTTCGGCGAAGAATCGCCGGGCAAGCTCCGCAAGTCGGAAAAGAGCCTGTTGCGCAAGAATGTCGAGCTGATCGTGGAGCGCGCCATATCGGTCGATCCCGTGAAGAAGACCGTCGAGCTGGCGGGAAAACGATCGGTGCCCTATGACATCCTCGTGCTGGCGACCGGCGCGCGCATTGCGCCCGATGAGGTTCCAGGCTTTGCAGATGGCGCCTTCCATTTCTATAGCAGCGACGCCGCCATCAAGCTGCGCGCGCGTCTGGACGGGTTCACGGGCGGCCGCCTGGTGGTAGGCGTGGCGGATATCCCGTACAAGTGCCCCCCAGCCCCGCTGGAATTCGTCTTCAAGGTCGAGGAGTTTCTGGCGAATCGCGGACTGCGCGACAAGACCGAGCTCGTCTACCTCTCGCCGATCAACCGCGCCTTCACCATCGAAAGTGTCTCCGAATTCGTGACCCCCATGTTGGAGGAACGCAACATTCGGACCGAAGTCTTCTTCAACACCGAAGAGATCGATCCCGTTGCGAAGAAGGTCACGTCACTGGAAGGGGATGAGATCGACTACGACCTGCTGGTGATGGTCCCGCCACACAGAGGATCGCAGTTGGTGGTCGAATCCGGACTCGGTGACAAGCTTGGATGGCTTCCCACCGATCGCCACACACTGGAAGTGGCCGGTCACGAAAACGTCTACGGGCTGGGAGACGCCACCGACATCCCCGTCTCGAAAAGCGGTTCGGCCGCGCATTTCGAAGCCAAGGTGATGGCGGAACGCATCGTCAACAAGATCAGGGGAATCACAGCCAACGACCCCGTGTACGACGGTCACGTCCTCTGCTTCCTGGAGACCGGGTACGGGCAGGCGAGCCAACTGGCCTTCGACTTCGAGAATCCTCCCCAACCGCCGAAGCCGAGCCGCTACTACCACTACCAGAAGACGCTATTCAACAAGGTGTACTGGTACATCGTTCCCAAGGGCATCGTCTAGCGGGGGCGCCTACGCCACGCGGAGCAGACATGCAGCACGCCGCTCGATCGATCGAGCGGCGTGCCAACGTCCGTGGAATATTCGTCCGGCGACCCGGGTTACACGTCGCCCTGCAGGACGGCTCGCTCGAACGGTACAGCGTCCTGGATCTCCTGAGGGAAGTCGGAGAGCTCGTAGACGCGGCGGATCTCGATCATTTCGGTGCCCATGACCGGCACCTGGCTGGCCAACGCGACCGCCTCTTCCAACGAATCCGCCTCGATGAGCCAGTAACCGCCCAGGATCTCCTTCGACTCGGTGAACGGCCCATCGGTGACGACTGGCTTCTTCTCCTTGTTGCGGAAACTGACGCGGGCGCCCAACCTGGACGGGTGCAGCCCTTCGCCGCCGAGCATCTTGCCGGCATCGGCAAGCCGCTTGTTGAACGCGTCCATTTCACCGAAGAGCTCGATCGGAACATCGATCTCATCGATCGATTTGTCGAATCCGGGATACATCAACATCATGAAGCGCATCGATATTCTCCTCTCGGTCGTTCCACGACTCCACGTCTGAGTCGGATGCAGGTAGTCGGCCGCGGGCGCTATGGATCGACATTTCTGCAAGAACCTGGTTCGAGCGCGAGCTACGGCGCGTGCGCCGAGACCGCTTCGGTCCTGCCGTTTGCCGGAATTCCGGCCACGCTGTCGCGCTCGTTCCAGTACGCGTCCAGGTCAGGCAACGGCGTGTAGCTGTCCTGGGTGAGCAGTTCTCGGGTCAGGCGATTGGCGAGGTCGATAGCGCGATTCGAGGTGGAATGGACCAGAGCGCGTAATGTCGCAACGGCGATGGGTTCGTTCCCGTCCGAGATCAGTTGCGCCGCTTTGGCTTCGGCGCTGGCGGCGTCGGCGAAGAATTCGTCCTGCAGTGCCGCGAACGCGTCACGCACAAACCCCGCCGAGTCCGGACTCCGCGCCACCAGCCGTTGCAGGCGCTCGTACACCCACCATGGTGAACTGGGATCGAACCTGGCGGCCGCGACGCCAAGCCGTTCCGGGAGTCCAACAGCGAGCGGGTAGACCGGGCGGAAAACGCTGAGACAGGGCGAACCAAAGGCTGTCCAGACGGTGCTGGTCAGGAGGCGGGGCTGATTCGGGCGAAGGCTGACGACCATGGCGGCGGCGGTTTCGCCTTCGAAGACCGGGTTTGCGTGCATGCAGATGGTTGGGATCGGTTCCGGGCCGGTGGGGAGATCGCGGCCGGCATGGTCGCGCAGGACGGCCATCATCTCCGGCACACCGATCCCCGGCCGATACCCGCCAAGGATCTCCCGGGCGCGGTCGAGCCGGCATTGGCGCGTGGAGAGATCGACTTCGGGATTTCGATAGGCTTCGGCGAAACCGCCCACTGGTTGCCACCACCCCTCGGCTTCGGCATGTTCGCGGATTCCGGGCGAGCCGAGATCCCATTGCTCGCCAATCGTGAGCAAGTTGGAGATCGCTCCCCGTTCGCGCACCTCATTGGCGACCCAGCGATGTCCGGCAGTCTCGATGATCCAGGCGGAGGCGGGGTCGGCGACGATGAAGGAGTTCTGGTACGTGCGGAAGTAGGTGGCTTCGCAACTTCCGCCCTGGCCATATTCCTCGATCAGCGCGCCAATGACGCCAACGGCCTCCTGGGCAGTCTGGCTGCGTTCGAGTCCGAGACGAACAAGGTCCATACCGATCAACGCCGCGTCGTGCGACGGCTCGCGGGTATGCACCGCCTCGTTCCCGATGGCCACACCCCATTCGTTGACACCCATCTCGCATCCCCAAAGCCAGTACGGAGCGGATGCGATCAGCTCCCAGGTGGTTTCGACCTGGGGAATCTCGATGTACTGGGTGCGGAGCGTGCTGCCGGCAGGATGGGATTGGCGCGGAACATGGCGGAGGGGTTGGGATTCGTTGGGGGAACGATCGCTGTTCTTGGCGAAAATGACGTCTCCCTGCGCGGTCAACGGGGGGAGCACAACCGATGTGTCGCAGGAAAAGGGACCGACCATGCCAGGAGCCTCCCGGTACGCGCGAATGCATTCCGGGAGTATAGGGAAGCGGTATTCCCCGGTGACGAGGTGCGCGTAGCCAATCTCTTGCGGCAGCATCGCGCGTACGCCGAAGCAGCAACGTGGTACAAACCGCGCGGTAGACCAGGCGCAACACTCGAGCGTGTTCGGGATGCGGCGTGTTGGTGGAGAGCCGCATGCTGCTCGCGATCCTGCAATTCGTTCCGCTGTCTCTGGCGGCAATCACACCGACGATGGTGATCTTCGTCACCGCGCTCATGGCGCACGACGGGAATGCCAAGCGGGCATTCGCGGTGGTGGCCGGCCGCTTCCTGGGATTGCTCGTGGCCGGCTTCGCGGCGCTGTTCGTCTTGCATCAACTGCCGAAGAACCCGGCCAGCGGCAAGCTCGACCAGCGCGAGGCGTTGCCGGCCATTTTCCTGATCGTGGGCATTGGGCTCATGCTCGCGTCCGGATACAACCTGATCGTCAAGTCGGTACCCAGTCAAGAAAACCAGACGTCGATCCTGTCCCGCTTGCGCAAACTGAATGCGCCAGTGCTGTTCGTGGCCTGTTTCGCAACGGCGTTCATCTCGATCCGGCAGATGTCGCTGCTCCTGGCTGGCACCGCCATCATCAAGGAAGCGAGTGACCGGTTCGCGGAGAGCTTCGTCATGTTGTTCGTGCTCTGTCTGGCGATGATCTGGCCGATGGTGGTTCCGTTGGGAATCAAGGTCGGCATGGGCAAACGGGGAGACGACCTGCTGGAACGGCTGCGAGTCTGGATGGGCGTCCATCAGCAGGCGATCAACTCCTCGGTGTTGGCGTTCTTCGGTGGCATCCTCGTGGCCAAAGGAATCGCCGGCCTGAATTGACCAGCCGGCGCCTTCACCTACGGCTGAAATTCCGAGTAAAATTGTCGGGATTTTTGGGCGGGGCGCCGAATGACCGGATTCGTGTCCGCTCCTGCCCCGGTAAAGCGAGGTACAAGTGACGCACTCTTCTTTTTCTCGGCGCGCGCTCCTGGGTGGCGGGGCGGCCACGGCGGTTGGACTGGCGTTCAGCCGGACCATTCCGGCGGCCGCGCAGGCGACCCCGGAAAGCGGTGACGCGGCTCCGCCGGTCGATGGCGTTTTTCCTGTCACGATTTCACACGTCTATGGGGAAACGACCTTCGACGCCGCGCCAGAGCGGATCGCAACCGTGAGCTGGATCGATCAGGACGTGTTCATCGCGTTGGGCACGGTGCCAGTCGGCATGCCGTACTACTCCTGGGGTGGCGATGGCGAAGGCTTTCTTCCCTGGACCCGTGCCGCCATTGGCGACCGTCCGTTGCCGGTGCTCTATGACAATGAGAACGGCTTGCCGTTCGAAACGATCGTGGAGCTCGCGCCGGATGCCATCATCGGCATCTATTCCGGAATGACGCAAGACGAATACGACACGCTTTCCAAGATCGCCCCCACGGTGGCATACCCGGCCATTCCGTTCGGCACCTCCTGGGAAGACGTGACGCGCATCATCGGGCAGATCATGGGCAAAGCCGCCACTGCCGAGCAACTGGTGCAGGACACCATCACCCTCGTGCAAGCATCCGGCGCGGACTATCCGCAACTGCAGGGCAAGACCTTTGCCTACGGTTCGCCCAGCGAGACGGGGTTGTACATCTACACCACGGTCGATGCGCGCGTGCAGTTGCTCAGTCTGTTGGGCATGACGCCGAGCCCGTTCGTGGAATCGTTGCCGGTTGGCGACGACCAAAGCGCGTTCTTTGTCGATGTCAGCGCCGAGCGCCTGGGCGAGATCGATGCCGACATCCTGATCCTCTGGTTCGGCACGCAGGAGCAGGCCGACGAGGCTGCTGCGCTGCCGACCATGGCCGGTATCCCGGCGTTCGCGAACGGCGCGTATGTGCCCATCATCGGCGAGACCGATGTCATGGCCGTGTCCGCGCCGTCACCGCTCTCGATTCCGTACATCATCGAAAGCTACGTTCCGAAGTTGGCCGCCGCCGCGGACAAGGTTCCGACGGCGTAGGGGCAATCGAACGCTGCGATGCACGCCTCGCTCCCGACACACGGGAGCGGGGCGTGTTCATGCGGCGTTCCGCTCAGAATCCCGACGTTCAGACGAACCCCGGTTCACTGCGTTCGATTTCGCTCCACTACACCTCCAGCAGCTGCAGCGCGATGGTCGAGGTTCCCCAGATTCCTGCGTCGGACGGTTTGGGAATGACTTCCTCGATCGCGACGATGCGGATCTGCCGCTCGACCGGATCGTCGTCGTAGTCCAGATCGCGGAATGTAAGCGTCTGGTTGTCGTGCCATGAATGCCAGAGCGCGTTGCGTTGCGCCGCTCCGGCCAGCGCGGCAGCCGATCCGTCACGCTGCACGATGCCATCGCGGATCATGACCGAGCAGGCCCAGCGTCGCCGGCGTGGCGGCGCATCCATCACGGCATAGTCTGCCCAAATCCCCGTCAACACCGGCGCCCAGTCGGACACCGATGTGTACCGCACCCGCAACTGGAGAAACGGCGAAACCGCCGCATTGGGCGAAAGCTGCGCGGACAGCTCGAAGACGCGTTGCGCGGGATCGTTCACGGTCGACGTGGCCGCGGTGGTCCAATTGGCTCCGCCGTCGATCGACCATTCGAGCGTCAATGAGATCGAGTCGGACGAACCGCTATTGCCACGGAGTTCCGGCGCGGCGAACGTGGCGCCAATAGCGCGCCAGCTCTTGCGCGCGTCCCGCTGGCCGGCATCGAGCATCGCCGACGTGAACGAGCCGGAACCGGCATAGGCCGGCGCGGACGGTCCGCGCGGCGTCATGCGCAGCAGGTCGTACGTGACTCCGGAGTTCCCGTTGCGGAAAGCAAGCAGGTCGAACGACCCCGCGCCAGCGAGCGCCACCGGCCACACCCATGGCGCGGCATCGGTCTCCCGCATCAACCACCAACCGGTGCCATCGAACGCCCAAAGCTGATAGCTCCCCGCGCGGCTCTCGATCGAAACGACCAGCATGTTGCCAGCCACCGCCCCACCGTGACAGGCACGGCCGTCGAGCCCGGTCGCGCGCCAACCCTGCTTGCTGGAACCCCCATTGGGATTCCACTCCACCGCGTTGCCACCGAGCCAGGTATAGAGCTTTCCGCCAAACGAGCAAAGGAACCGAAAATCATCCGCTGCCGGAGCGTACTGGGTGTAGACCGGTTCCGGTTCGCCCACCCAGACCCCATTGACCGGATCGGCGCGTCCGCCCAGCAACCAGAGCGCGGACCGGGTGGCGATGGCAACCTTGCCGCCATGCAGCGCCATGTTGGTGATCGGCGCGTCGAGCTCGCGGGTGTCGAGCCCGCCGCCGGTCGTGAGCCGCAGGATGGCTTCGTTGCCCGGAATCGGGTCGGCAATCGCCAACCGCCCGGCATAGCCCACCAGCCAGCTCCCTTTGAGTCCTGCCGACAGTGCCGTCAACACCAGTGATCCCGGATCGAGCAGCTTGATATCGGGACCGTTGCCGCACCCGATGGCCAGATAGCCGCCGTAGTACCCAAGGCCGGACACGGTCTGCCCGGCGCCGATATCGGCGACCTGCGTCAGGCTGGACCAGCTTCCCGCGCTGAGCGCGACGGTGCGGTAGACGTAGCGCCCAATCCCGAGATAGACCGCGTTGCCAAGGGCAAATGTATGCACCCGCGTGGCAGTGGAGACCGGAATCACCACACCATCCGTGTGGGATGCGCCAAACGGCCACGGTTCGATGCCCTGGCCGAAGAGCGCCGGCCCAACTCCGGGCGAATCCCACGATGTGTCCCGCTCCAGCTGCAATGCCCGTCGTTGGCCACCGACGAAATCGGAAATGACCACCCGGCCAGAACGCCCTTCTGGCAACCCCGCCGCCCCCCGGCGATAGCTGCCGGGAACGAGCATGTACGCGACGCCATCGAGCACGATATCAGCAACTTGCGGCATGAAGATCTCCTTGGAATAGCACGCGGCAGGCGGCATGCAGCAGGCAGAACGAGGTGAGCGCACGTCTTCTGCGTGCTGCGTGCTGCCTGCCGCGTGCTCCACTAGTCAGGGGTGGTCCACGTCGTGTAGGCGTAGACGCGCTGGCAGCGGCAATTGGGGTGGAGCGGTGGCTGGGGACCGTCGTCCGCGCGCCAGACCCGGCCGGCATATGGCCCGCACACGGGACAGACCTTTTCGTCGGACGCGGTCTCCCAACGTGTATAGACCTGCGCTTCGAGAACGCGATGCGTGATTTCGACAATGTCTTCGATCAACATGACGGCGATCGCGGCCACCTGGTCGAAAAAGCTGTTCCGCGCCAGCGTATTCCGCGCGTCTGCCTGGGCGCGGTTGCTGCCACCCGCCAGATCACGATTCCAACCCATTGGCATAGGTTCTACTTCCTCCGTCCTCCATACTTGCCATGTGCGGGCAAAACACATGACGCCTGCCCGCCGGCGCAACGCGAAAGGACACTCTCATGCGGCAACGTTTCCACGCGCTTCCCATCGGCGCAGCTGCGCTCCTGATCGCTGTGCTGGGGTTGACCGCGTTTGCGATGAATGCCATCCCGGCCGCCGCGCAGGGAAGCACCAAGACCGTAGAGATCGCGCTCGACCCGTTCACCAGCATCCAGATCAACGGCGGCGGAACGGCGTCCCTGACTTTCGGCGACACGCCGTCGGTCACGATCACCGGCAACTCCCTGATCGTCGACCAACTCGACGCCAAGGTGGAAAACGGGCAACTGGTGCTCGGTTCGGTGCTGACGTCGGCGCTGGATGTAACTGGATTGAGCGAGCTGACCTATGAAATCGTGGCGCCCGCGCTGGACGAGATCCATCTTTCGGGCACGGTGCACCTGACCGTGCCGGTCTTGCCAGCCCAGGACACACTGGTGCTGGGCCTGACCACCGGAGCGCACCTCACCATCGGCGCGATGGATGTGCAATCCCTCACCGGCAAGCTCGATCTCCTCTCCAATGCCACCCTCACCGGCGCAGCCGGAACGATGCAGCTGGAGATCAACAACGGATCCGAGCTCCATGCCGGAGAACTCGAGGTCGAAACAGCCGATCTCGTCCTGAATGGTGTGGCGAAAGCAACTGTGCGCGTGACCGGATCGCTCACCGGGCGCGCCGCGCAGGGCTCGACCGTGGAATACATCTCGCAGACGGTCACCCCGCAAATCACCACGACCACGATGGCCTCGGTCACCGCGCTGGAATACACGCCCTGGTCTGGCGTGCTTCCGGCGCCTGCCTCCGGCGCGACTCCCGCCGCGTAACACATCGGCGCGAACCCCGGTCCGCCAGCCGCGGACCGGGGCGCTCGACTTAGCCAGTCCGCAGCACACTGCCGGCAGCGCGCCGGAATCGGGCGCGAATCAACGACTCCGCGGCCCGTTCATAAGCTTCGGCCACCCGAACGAGCGCCAGGCTCGACGTATCGAGCCCGCGTTTGCCAACCTCGACCGAGCGCCGCAACAACGCTCCACTGGCAGCCATGAGCACCACGATCTCGACATCTCTATCGGGCAGTTCGACCTGGGTGACATCGTCATCCGGCAGCGGTCGGACGGCGTAGAAATCGATGCGCCAGTTCCCGGCCGGAGCCGGAACGGACAGCGTCAACGCGTCGTTCCAGAACGACCATCCGGCTGCGGTATCTCCCTCGACCGATTTCGGCAGCAGGTTGCCGTTCGGCAGATAGACATGGGCGATATCACGTTCAGAGGCGGGTCCGCTGAGCGTCAGCGTCGCTTCTCCGCCAACAGCGACGACGGTTTCGGTCTGCTGGAGCGGGAAACGGGCGCTGTAGCGATGCAACGCCTCCCGCAGAAAATCGTGCAGCACCGCATCGGACCACAGCGGCGCGGGGGTGGGGTCTTCGAGACGAACGCGCAAGCTGGCGCGCAATTCGGCACGGGTCGTCATATCAGGTTCCTTTCGTTTCTGGAAGAGAGAAGGCGAGCAGCCCAGGCCGCTCGCAGAGCGCCCGATGCGTCGCCGGGCGGGTAAGCTAGATGGCAGTGGCCGCGATTTCCGGAAAGGAGCTTGCCCCATGCGCCACTGGATGATGGCAACGATGGTGCTGCTCACCCTGGCGAGCGGCCTGGCGCAAGCATCGGCGCAGGAGCAGGCATTTCCCGCCATGCCGCTGGACGAGCTTGGCCTGCCCGAGGTGATCGTGACCTCCGACGGGGTCACCCTGACCGCCCCGACCGAACTGGACGCCGACCGGTATTACCTGGAGCTCGAGAATCGGAGCGCGGCGGCTTCGATGGCAGTCGAGTTCTATCGCGCGCCAGACGGCACATCCGCCGCAGACCTGATACCCGACTTCCAGTCAGCCGCCGCGTCCAACCTGCCGCCACCCGGCTTCTACGACAATCTGATCGGCGGTGGCGTCTCGGCCGAACCGGGCCGCACCGGACAGGCGGTGATCGATCTGCCTGCCGGAAGTTGGGTGGTGGCCGTCTTCGTCTATGGCGGCGAAGCGAACAGCCTGTTGGCCCAGCAACTCGAGGTCACTGGCGAGATCGGATCGCCAGACGACCCGGATTCCGATGTCGATGTGAACTTCGAGGACTTCGCGTTCGAGCTGGGCAGCGGTCTCCGGGCAGGCGACCTCGTCTGGGAACTGGAAAACGACGGCAACCAACCGCACTTCATCTCCATCTACTCCTACCCCGGTGAACTGACCGCCGCCGGAGTCAATGCCGCGCTCGCCGCCGCATATGGCGCTTCGCCCGAACCAGTCGCTCCGAATGTCGCCCCGATCGACCTGAGCCAATTGGTCGAAATCGGCGGATCGGGCACGATGTCTGCCGGTGTCGAGGCATGGCTTCAGATCGATCTTCCACCAGGCGCCTATCTGGCGCTTTGCCAGGTGGCGGATCGCGACTCTGGCTTGCCGCACTCCGTCCTGGGGCAATTCGTCGTCTTTACCGTGACGTAGGCTCGGCGCGCTCCAGCGCGATACGAGCCAGCTCCGCATCCGGATCGGTCGCGCCGAGGGTGGCAAGCGCGGTGCGGCGGGATTGGATACCCGATTCGACCAACGCCACCGCAGAGCGAACCGCCAGTTCGGCATCGCTGGGGAGCACATTCGGCCAGATCGTGTTGGTCTGGCGCAAGCCGCCGAACGCTTCCCCGCCAAACCGTTCCAGCAAGTCGAGCAAGCGCCAGTTTCGCTCCCGGTAGAACGCGTCCCACTGGCGGCGCTTGCGCGCCACCTTCTGGATGAGCGGCTGGATCTCGACCTCGAGCGCCGCTCCGGAGATCGCTCGTCCCGAATCGCCAAACGCGGTGCGCGGGGTTTCACTCAGATCGTGCAGCACCCGAAAGAGCTGCCCGATATAGTCGATATGCAAGGAGACCCCGCCGCTGCCGAGCAGGTCGAGCAGATAGGCGCGCGACCCCTCCGGCAACTCCCACTTTGCACCCGGTCCGACCGCGATTCCTTCGGAGCCGTCGACATTCTCCAGCACCGCAATGGGCGCGCCCGAAAGCTCCAGCACCTGCGACAGCACGCTCATGCGGCGATTGATCTCGCGGCAGATGTCATAGAGATCGGTCAGATCGGATTCGCCCCAGACGCCGTCCAGACCAGGATGATTCGCCAGCATCGCGTAGGGAATCCAACCGTACGGGTTCGCGTCGTCCCGCAGGAGCTGCTCGGCGACCGTGACGCTCCACCGTTCGTCGGTCCACCGCTCGACCACCTGATAACGTCGGTTTGGATCGAGATGCGCGCGATCGGGCCCGTCGCCAAATAGCGCCCCGATGTCCTCCCCTCGCACGCCATAACACTGGGTGACGCTCAAAATACGCCGGGGATCGTCCGGCGCGGTCCGCACCACCAACGTGCCGGGATCGACCGCGGCCACGCGAGGACATCCCCGCCGGGCGTCCCAGGAGACCTTGACCGCCGCATCTCCCCGCACCGCTGCCGCAACGCACAGGTCGATATCGAGCGTGGCCAGGTCGTTGCGGGCAATCGTTTCGGCCAGCAGATACTCGGCACGATTGGCATCTGTCTGGTCGCCTTCCACCAATACCGTGAACCGCGGCTCGGCGGGAAAGACATACGACGCCACCTTCTGCAACAACGCGCGCGCATAGTTGAGGGTCAATCGGGTTTCTCCCGGCTTGCGGCGCGTACGCCATTGATCGCCCTCGAAAAACGCCAATGCCGCTTCGTAGCGGGCGAACCGTGCCCGATCAGCGTCGGTGACGAGTTCCTGCGGCCAGTTCAGTTCGAGCATGTGCCTGGTTCCCTTTCTCTCTTGAGTCGAATCGAGTCCGAGCGGCGAGCGCCAACACTCGGCGCGCCGCCATGGTTGCGATCGCATGCCGCTCATGGCGGACAATGCGCCGAAAACTCCAGCAAAATCCCAGCGTTGCGGCTTTCATCGTTAAGGTTCGACTGCTAAGATGATGTCGAGACGCACGGGCAGCGCGCGTCTCTTCGGCATGGCGGTGCCGCGCGAGTCACCCCTACGGGTTTGGGAACCCAACGATGGATCAGCAAACGTTCGACCGATTGACCCGGGCTTTGGCCGCCGGACAACACCGGCGCGCATTCGTGCGCCGTCTTCTTGGTGCGGGCGCGGCTGCGGTCATCGGGGGCGGATCGATCCGCGGCGGATTGGCCGCACAGGCCCCTGCGGGCACGCCGAGTTCCACGGAACCCTTGCGTGAGCCGAGCGAGCCGGTATCGCCCACCCAGGTCGTGCAATCGCTCGCGGCCGAGGCCGAAATCTGCGTCGAGCCACTGGTCGAAACAGAATGCGGTTGCCTCGATCCCGCAACCCAGACATGCTGTCAGGACGCCATCTGCACCGGCCGGTGCACCAGCAAGGACGGTTGCTGCAATGTCAGCGCCGATCAGACCGATACGACCCGCGGCGAGGTCTGCGGCGACCACTGTTGCCACCCTCATCTCGATCCAGGCAACGCCAACTACTCCGAATGCTGCGACAACGCGTGCTGCGCCGGTCATTGCTATGGGGAAAACCTCTGCTGCCCGGTCGCCAGCTTCTGCCCCGGTATCGACAACGATCTCTGCTGCGCCGCGGGTGAGCTTTGCTGCGGCGCCGGTTCCAATGCCAATACCTGCATCCCGGGAGGCGCCGGCGCGTGCTGCTCGGTGACCGATTGCGCGCTCGAACCCGGCGCGTGCTACGTGACCTGCGAGATCGGCGTCTGCCGCCAGCACGTCTGCGCCGACGGGGCTGTCTGCTGCGCAAATGCCGCGGGCGCGCCCATCTGCGTCACCGGCAATTGCTGCAACGACGCCAACTGCGGCGTCGGCGAAGCCTGCCTGGGCGGCGTCTGCACCGCGGTCGAGTGCTTCGTCGATGCCGATTGTGCCGGCGCGGACGCCTGCACCCTGGCAACCTGCTCGAACGGCGCCTGCTCCTATTCCCCCGCCTGTCCAGGCGCGTGCGCCACGTGCTCCGAGGGCGTCTGCTCCACCGACGACACCCTCTGCACGCTCTGCGAGACGTGTGACGCCGGAACCTGCATCCCGGTGGAATGCCCCGACGGCTACAGTTGCTACGCCGAAACCGGCGAGTGCCTGGGCATCGCCTGATCCCTGAACCAAAACAAATCTCGCCGCTCCTGGATCGTCGCGGCGGTGGGTCCCATTCCCCTGGTCGGTAATCGCCGACATGATTCTGCGTCGGGCATCGCCCTCTATGTCCCAATAACCAATCAAAACAGGTATTGACTTTCGCTTGCCAAACCATATGATGTGAACACTGAAAAATACGGAACTTCCAACGCATTCCTGAGATCCAGTTCGCGGCCTCGCGGCCGTACACGCAGTTCACCTCGGCGGCACGGTTCAGAGAGGAGCGGGAATGGACGATCGTCGGTTCGATTCGCTAACCAAGTCGCTTGCTGCCGGCGCGAATCGGCGGACGCTTCTCAAAGGCTTGCTCGGCCTTGGTGGAGCGGCGACGGCTGGGAGCATCCTTCTGGACGACGATGCCGATGCAGCCCGGCGTCCCACCCCCACCCCGAAACCTCCGTCCTGTCCCGGTCAACAGACTCCCGTCGGTGGGCAATGCGTTTGTCAAACCCCCAAGGCGCCAGGTCCGGAGAAATGCGGCCCCGACTGTTGCAATCCAGCCGGAATCGGCGCCGCGCATAGCGAGTGTTGTGACAACGCCTGTTGCTATGGCGTCTGCTACGGCGAGGAACTTTGTTGTAGCACCAACCCTCGCCCCGGCGGGCTTCCACCGCTCCAGTACTTCTGCGACTCAGACGATGGGGTGGAGTGCTGCTTCTCCGCGCAGGACTGCTGCCGTGTCGATGGTTGCTGCGACACCTTCTGCCACGGCGGACTCCTGGGGAACGATTCCTGTTGCCCGGCCGAACAGGTTTGCCTCGGTGGTGATGACAGCGACGATATCTGTTGCAATGCGGGCGAAACCTGCTGTGGCAGCGGAACCAACGGACGGTACTGTGCCGACTTCTCCACTGGCGGTTGTTGCGAGACAAGCGATTGCCCGACGCCAACGAATGGCTCCTGCGAGGCGGTATGCGTCTTCGGGCACTGCCAGCCGGTCGATTGCTCCAGCGACGAAATCTGTTGCCGGGGCCAATGCCTCAGCAGTGATCTCTACGAGTACTGCCCAACCGATGCAGCCGGATGCTGCGAAAAGAGCTCCGCGACATGCTGCGGTGGGAATTGCTGCCCTCTGGGTCAGTGCAACGAAACCGCCAACGAATGTTGCGATGCCCTGCAAACCCCCTGCGGCACCGGAGACAACGCCTGCTGCGATGAGCTCTTCACATGCTGTGGATCGGCCCGCATCTGCTGCCTGGATGAACTCTGCACCACTGACGGCGACTGCTGTTCCGGGCAGGACATCGCCTGTGGGGCCGAATGTTGCCCGGAGATTCGCTGCGGCACCAATGCGGTGACCGGTGGCCGCCTGCTGCCCTGAGGGCTTCATCGCCTGTGGCGGCATTTGTTGCAGCGCTGCCATCTACCAATGTTCGACAACCGGACCGGGTGTGAATGCCTGCCAGGCACCGAGGCCTGCGGACTTCTTCCCGGCGGATGCTGCCCCGACGGTCAATGCAATCACAACTCCGGTGAATGCTGTGATGCCGGCACATCTCCGTGCGGATCGATGTGCTGCCCCAACGGGCTCTGCGTGAATGGGGTCTGCAGTTGCGCGGACAGTAGCTTGGTCAGGTGTGACAACGGTCAATGCCAGGAATGCTGCGGGTCGGCACTCGAAGAGATCGCAAACTGCCAGGTGCTTTACGGCTACGATCTCAACTGCGTCTACTGTCCGAGCGGCTTCTGCGACACGAATACGTTCCAGGGATCCTTATGCGATACCGATGACACCGGTGAGCTCGGCAAGTGCGATGCTGGCTTCTGCATCCCATGCGGCGGTGGCGCTTCGGCGCCATGTACCGACGATTCCGAATGCTGCAGCGGGGAGTGTCAAGTCGATACCGGTGAATGCACCGATCCGTGATGAACGCGTCGCGAGCGAATGACGCTCGATTCACTCCTGATTCAGCCGGTCGATCTGACCGGCTGATTCGCGTTCAAATCCGCATCTCGTCGTCAGGGATCACGCGTTGGAGCGAATCCCTGTGACGCTCAGGCTCCAATCGGCCACCTGGTTCCCTGGGCCAAACGTCTGGTCATCGACCCCAATCTACTGCGTCGATCTGGGTGTAAAACCTCCCAACGGTCTCATCACCGATGGCGCACGCAGAGCGCTCGAGCATGCTCTGCGCGAATCCGGGCTCGGCTCGACCATGAGTCCCGCATGCGGTCAGCGAGCCGCTCCCGCATCGGCAAATCCGATGGAGTGGGCCGGTTGGCTGTCGGTTGTCTTCCAGCGCATGTGCGAGGCGCCGGTCGAGCAATCGTTCCACCAATCGACCAGGTTCGCGTTCGAGGCATTGCACAGGCGCACAGGAAAGGTCGCGGCCCATCTCGCGCTGCGGCTCATGAATCACACGCTCTACGGCAGCGAACCGGATTTCACGCTCGATCGGGAACTGGCGCTGCTCGCGAGATTAAATCGTGCCTACGATCACGGACCAGTCGGCCGCGCCATTGCCGCCGAAGCGAGACGGCGCGCCATTCCACTCAGCACCACCGATCCTCGCGGGCGCATCGTCGAGCTCGGCAACGGTCGTTTTCGCCAACGCATCCTGGGAACGATGACCTCTCGCACCATTGCGTTGGGCAACCTCATCTCGGATGACAAGCTGCTGACCAATCGCTTTCTGGCCAGCGCGGGATTCCCCGTTCCACAAGCGGTACCGGTTCGCGACGCCGAGCAATCCTGCGAACGTGCCGCGCGCATCGGCTATCCGGTCGTGCTGAAGCCGATGGATCAGGCAGACTCGTATCTCGTCTTCGTCGACATCCGTGACGAAACCGAGTTGCGGACGCGTTTCGAAACCATCTCCCAAGAACTCAAATCACGAACGAAACCACTCCTGCTCGAGCGATTCATCCCCGGAAACGTCTACCGCGCCCTCATCGTGGGAGACCAGGTGGTCGGCCTCTTTCAGCGGATACCAGCCCACGTGATCGGCAACGGCACAAGCTCGATCCAGCAACTGGTGGCCCAGGAGAACGCGCAACCCAGGCGGCAACGCGCCGAGCTTCATCAAATCCCGATCGATGCCGAGACCATGCTCATGCTGGAGCGCCAGCAACTCACCCTCGAATCGATTCCGGAAAGCGGACGGACGGTTGCGCTCAAACCGCAAATTGGCCACAAGCGCGACGGTGGCCTGGCGCGAGACTGCACCGGCGAGTTGCATCCAGACAATGCCCGCCTGCTGATCGAGGCAACCCGAACGATCGGCCTCGATATCGCCGGAATCGATTTCGTCACCCGGAACTGTTCCCGTCCCATGCTGGCAGATGGCGGCGCCATCATCGAGATCAACAGCCGGCCCGATTTCGAACGGCACCTCCGCCCAAGCGAAGGCGCTTCTCGCGACGGCGCTCCTGCGCTCATCGACCTTCTCTTTCCCCCTGGACAACCGGTACGCGCGCCGATCGTCGCAGTCACCGAAGACGAGAATTCGGTCGACCTCTGCCGTCTCATCTCGGAGGAGCTCACTGCGTTGGGACACGCGGTGGGACGTGCCACTCGTGCAGGCATCGTCATCGACGGGATGACCTACCTCGGCGCCGATGGGACCAATCCAACTGGTCCCCGGACACTGCTGAACCATCCTGCGGTGGACACCGCTGTCGTGGAGATCGAAAGTGAAAGCATCGTGACCCACGGACTCGGGTTCGACATCTGCGATGTGGTCGTGCTGCGCTCGCTGTCGGACCTGCTGCGCCCCTCTGGCGAACCGGTGGAGACGGTGCTCCTCGACGTGCTCTCACCGAACGGGACGGTCATCCTGCATAGCTCGGACCCGGCCACGCATGCGCTGGCGGATCGGTGGCCCGGTCCGGTCATCACCCTCCTGCCAGATCCCGAATCTGGCGACCCTCCACTCCTGGCCATCGCGCAGCATGTCGCAGCCGCTCTGAATCGCGTGCCCACCACGCATACCTGAAACCGTCCCGAACGCGAAAGCTGGGGAGAACTGGGCAATCCTATGCCATTTTCGAACGCTCAGCGCGGTTCTGTTGACTTCTGACCCTCTCCTCCTATTATGGAAACGGAACAACTCAATAGCAAAGCCGACATTCCTGCATTGCAGCCGGCAGCCCAAGCGCTGCCATTCGTTTTCAAGACCTCACCGAAAGGGCGAAGGAGGTACGGGAATGGACGATCGTCGTTTTGATTCGCTTGCCAAGTCTCTGGCTGCCGGCGCGAGTCGGCGTACGCTCTTCAAAGGCTTGCTCGGCCTGGGTGGCGCGGCCGCTGTCGGCAGCACCCTCCGGGACGACGGCGCCGAAGCAGCCCGGCGTCCCACCCCCACACCCAAACCGCCGTCCTGTCCGGGCCAGCAAACTCCCCAGGGCGGGCAGTGCGTCTGCATCTCCCCGCCCGCGCCAGGTCCCGAGAAATGCGGCCCCGATTGCTGCAATCCAGCCGGAATCGGCGCTGCGCACAGTGAGTGTTGTGACAACGCCTGTTGTTATGGCGTCTGCTACGGCGAAGAGCTGTGCTGCGACTACCCACTTGTCTTCTGCGAAGCGCAGAACGAGTGCTGCGGGCCGGACGACAATCAGTGCTGCGGCTCCGAAGGCTGCTGCGATCACGCATGCTGCCCCATTGCCGATGGGACGAATGCATGCTGCGAAGAACCAACTCCGAAATGCTGTGGTGGCGATGCCTGTATCCCGGCCGACGGTTGCTGCTCGGATGATGAATGCGCCGGAGGCTGCCAACGCTGCGTCGATAATGTCTGCACCGACGTACGCGCCAACTGTCCCGGCGGGGACACCGGCTGCTTCGACTGCGTGAGTGGCGCCTGTCAAAAGAACACGGCGTATTGCGATGACAACAATGCATGCACCAGCGACATCTGCACTGACTCTGGCGCCTGCTCGAATACGTTCTCCTGCACATCGGACGCGTGTTGTGACGACGGCAACGCCTGCACGGCGGACACGTGCGATACCGGTACAGGCGTGTGTTCCCATTCGCCCTATTGCACGTCCAATGACTGTTGTCCAAGCGGCCAGGAATGCGACACCAGCACCGGTCAGTGCTTCACTCCGTGTGACGCTCTCGGCGAAACCTGCGACGGCAGCTCGTGCTGTGCGGGACTCCATTGCTATCCCGTGGTGGTGGGAGCACTCTCGGTTTGCGGACCGTGTCTACCCGATGGCGCGCCATGCATTCCTGGAGCCACGTGCCTCGGCTGCTGCAACTATGCGCTCGGCCCGTTCTGTTCGCCCGTGGAAGTCTGCCTGCCCGAAGACGCTCCCTGCTTCTTCGTAGATGAGCTGTGCTGCTCGAATAGCTGCACACTCGGACTGGCTGGACCTACCTGCGATTGACGTTCGCAACCTTTCGAATCAACCGCGGCCGGAGAACTCTCCGGCCGCGGTTCTTCATGTCTGGCCCCAGGGAGCGCCATCGCGAACGTACAATCCCTAACCGGCCAACCTGAGCGAGTGATCGAAAAGGACGCACACCACGATGAGGATTCTCGTTACTGGCGGAAGCGGGCGCCTCGGTCAACTCGCCATTGCCGATCTGGTCGATCACGGCCATGAGGTCATCAATGCCGATCGCCGCCCCGGCCCCGCGAACGGCCCAAACGCGAAGTTCGTGGAAACCGACCTCTCAGATGTCGGCCAGGTCGCCGGGCTCCTGCGCGACTGCGATGCGCTGGTCCACCTCGGCGCCATCCCCGCTCCCTGGAGCCACGCCGACGAAACCGTCTTCACCAACAACGTGAACGCCACCTATGCCGTGCTGCAGGCCGCCTGGATCACCGGAATCCAGAAGGTGGTCTTCGCCTCCAGCGCCTCGGCCTATGGCATGGCCTGGAGCAAGGCTTCCCGCCCGCCACGCTACGTCCCGGTCGATGAGGACCATCCCTTTTTGGTGGCCGAACCGTATGGGCTCTCGAAAGAGGTCGACGAGCGCATCGCCGAAATGTTCCACCGCCGCAGCGGCATGCAAGTCATAGGACTGCGCTTCCATCAGGTCGTGCTTCCCTCGGAATACGAAACCATGGACCCGTCCGGCGGGACGCCGGTGCCCGGCAACCCGAACAACCTCTGGGCCTATACCGACGGCCGGGACGCCGCCGAATCGATCCGGCTCGCGCTCGAGGCAAATGGACTCGGGTTCGAGGCATTCAACATCATCGCCGACGACACCTTCCGCATCGAACCGACCGAGGAATTGCTGGACGCCTACCTGCCCGATATCGAGCGCCGCGCCCCGCTCCCCGGCAACACATCGCTCTTCACCAACGACAAAGCCAAACGCCTGCTCGGCTGGACGCCCAGGCACTCCTGGCGCGACCGTTGGCAATGACCCGATACGGAGGTTTCCCATGCGAGAGCTGCTGACCGAGTACTACGCCTACCAGCAATGGGCCAATCGTCACATTCTGAACGCCGCCGAGAAGGTCCCATTCGAGCAGCTGACCGTCAGCGTCCTCTCCGGATTCGAGCCGGTGCGTTTCACGCTGGCGCACATGATGTGGGCCCAGGAGCTCTGGCTGCACAGGTTCCAGGGGCTGCCCGCGTGCCGGAAATCGAGCCGTCGGAGCTTACTGACCTGGAAACGATCCGCGCGCGCTGGCAAGCGATCGATTCCGAGACCGATGCCTTCCTCGCCACCCTCTCGGACGAGCAACTTGGCCAGGAAATTGTCTATGCCAGGGCCCACGGAGGCGAGTTCCGCAACATCCTTTGGAAGGCAATGCTGCACCAGGCGAACCACCAAACCTACCACCGTGGCGAAGTCGCGGCGGTGCTCACCCATCTCGGCGCATCACCCGGCGAGCTCGACATTCTTCGCATGTACGACCGCCGGGACTAACCCCATTCCGAACTCCGGCCCCCGGACTCCGGACTCCGGCCCCCAACCCCCAGCCCCGGACCCTGGACCCTGGACCCTGGACTCCAAGAGACCACCTACCCATCTCCACATCCTCACGCGATCGGCGAAAATGCCGTTCACGCCATCGCGGCGCTGTTCGCTTGCTATTCAGGAGCACTGGATGACATCGGTTCCTTCGAAGACGACACGCTGTCGCTTTGGCGTCGCCACTCGCGACGTTACGCCCCCGCTCAATGCCTACGGCCGCTGGTGGGGCGCGGCGCTCCACGACAAGAAGCTGGGTGTGCATAAGCCGCTGCTTGCCTCGGCGGCCGTCATTTCCCCCATCGACGGCGACGGCGATCCGCTGGTGCTCGCCACCATCGACAATTGCGTCTTTGCCTGGCAAGACGAAGCCGCGTTGCGCGCAGCCATTCGGCAACGCGCCGGTCTCCCGGAAGCAAACCTCCTCCTCTCTCCGTCGCATTCGCACTCCAGCGCCAATATCAACACCGCCAATCCCCATCTGCCGGGCGGAGAAGAAGCGCAGCCGTATCTCGATTTCGTCGCCCGCGCGATCGGCGACGCGATCGACGACGCCCGGCACAAATCGGCCCCTGCCTGGATCACCTGGGGAATCGGAACCTGCACGCTCGCGAAAAACCGCGACTTCTGGGACGAGTCCGCGCAGAGCTTTGCCTGCGGGTTCAATCCAAACGGTCCTCAGGACGATACGCTGCTCGTTGGCCGCGTCACCGCTGACGACGGCGCGATCCACAGCGTGCTCTTCAACTACGCCTGCCATCCCACCACCTTGGCCTGGGACAACGACCTCTTCTCGCCCGACTACGTCGGCGCCGCGCGCGAAATCGTGAGCGGTATCTACGCCGCCCCCGCGCTCTTCCTGCAAGGCGCATCTGGCGAGCTCGGACCGCGCGAAAGCTATGTCGGCGACACCGCCATTGCCGACCGCAACGGTCGCCAGCTCGGCTATGCCGTCGCCAGCACGATGGAATCGCTCCCCCCCGCAGGCACCGAATTCGTCTACGAAGGGTTGCGCAAGTCGGGCGCCGATCTCGGCATCTGGTCCGACCACCCGCTCTCCGATGCGGCTATTGCAAACGCCTCGGTGTTGAACGCAGCCAGGATCACCGTGCCGGTCGGGCTCATCGACATGCCCACGGTCGCGGAGTTGGAGGCATCGCTGGCGGAATGTGAGGATCGGGTCATTCAGGAGCGGCTGCGCCGCTTCATCGGCAAACGCCGCGGGGTGGGCGACGGCGCAACATTCGATTTTCCGCTCTGGTTCTGGCGTCTGGGCGACGCCATGGTGGTCGCCATACCAGGCGAAGCCTATTCCATCTTCCAAATCGCGCTGCGAGCGGCATTCCCGACAACCCGGTCCTGGTGCTCGGTGTGACCAACGGAGGCGTTGGCTATCTCCCGCCCAGCGATCGCTACGCCGAGCAGACGCTCTATCAGGTTTGGCAATCACCCTACGCGGCGGGATGCCTGGAGACGGTCACGGCCGCCGCCGAAACCAGATCCGCTCGATGCTCTAGGCAACGCCCAGCCATCCCACGCGGTGACCCGCGTAGCAGGCGCCGCCATCGAACGCGCGGCGAGTGGAGGCCTCGGCAACATAGACGACGGGTCCAGCAGGTGAGTGCTGGACCCGTTGTACCAGCGTGCATGAGGCGGTCATGAATTACTGGTACGTACCAGTATATCCGTCCATGACCCTCAATGCAATACCTTGTGTATACAATTTGCCCTACCGAAGCGGTGAGCCCGCTCTGAGCGCAACCGAAGGGGATCTCCTCGCCACAGCGAGCGACACACCAATGCCGTCCGTCCTATCCCTTTCGCACCGGGAATCCGGCGCTCCCCACCCGTTCCTCCAGCACGTTCTGCAGAAATGCAATCAACGCGATGACACCACCAGCCACTGCGGCGATCCCGATCGACTGCCAGAGATCGACATCGATCACCACCTCTCCTCCAGCGGCAACCGCCTGGATCAGTTGGTTCAGCACCGGCACCGCGATGAGCACCAAAACCCCGATCATCCCCTGAAAAAACGTGCGCGCAGCACGCCGAATCGCATCGGTTGGCATAGCTTCGACTCCGTTCACTTGATTCCCGCCCGGCCCTCCGCCGGACCACCCGTCATCCCGAGCTTGTCGAGGGATCTCTTGTCACCCCGAAACTCACCCTCCAGACCACAACCTCGCCAACAACACCAAAGGCGTCTTGGCCCAGCGTTTCAACGGTGGGGCGCCAGCGAGGCGTCATAGCGCGCAATCCAAACCAATTCCCCACGTCCTCAGGCTGCCTCGAGCTCGATCTCGGCGAAATTCGCCCACATGATCCCCTGCCGCTCAGCAATGCGAATCAGTTGCCAATTGTTGGAAAACGTAACGATATCGAGCGCCCCGCCCGAATCGCTCAGCGCCCACCAATCCTCCGCCTGCGGCCATTCGCCTGTCTCCACGCAACGATGCAGCCACGACAGCGAAATGACGCCCCGCGGATCGAACGGCGCGCGCTTGCTCTTGCCATCCGGCGTGTGCTTGATCAACGTCCCGAACCGACGCGCCGCCTCCTCCACGGTCAATCCACCAGGCAACGCAGGAATCTCCGGTTGCGTGGGCACCACCGGAGGCAACGGTTCGGACGGCCCATCCGCCAGCGTCTGCCAGCGCTTCATCTCGCCGCGCGCCACCGCCTGCACCCGCGCGATATCGTCCAGCTCGCCGTGCCCGCAGTTGGTCGTGCCAATCTCGAAATGCGCCAGCGACGTCACGCAGCCATAGCGCGGCACGTAGGGATAGCTCTCCCAGTCCTGTCCATCCTGATCGTGCCAATAGGCATTGAGCAACCCGCCGGCATGCACCTGCGCATCGGTGAAATCTTCCGTATCGAGCTTTTCGTACTCGATCGAAATCAGGCTGTTGTTCACCCCGTGTGCGCCGAAACGGGCATAGAACGCCGGCCCATCTCCCTCCAAACCGAGTGGTCCCCCATTCGCCCAGGGGCTTCGATCATTGGTGGGATCGTTGAGCCGGAAGATGATGCCATCGCGCGTGATCACATAGTCGACCAGCGCATCGGAGCACCGTTGCCCACCGGGACAGGAAAAGAAATTGCGATACCACTCGCCCGAACCGCGCCCCTGGGTTTCGTGATTCATCACTCCCACGATCCGGCGCGACCCAACGGGAATCTTCGTATAGCCATATCCGCCCGCCGCCGGTTTCGCGACGGGCAGATCGACAAATGGCGGGTGTGGAACCCGCCGATAGACGTTCGGCATCCCTGATCGAATCTCCTTTCTCATACCGTTGTTCGTGCAAGACCGGCTGCCCGCGTTTCCATCCCAATCTCGCTACAATCCCGAGCGACGCACCCAAACGTGCAGGGCTGTCCATTCGGCAAGAGGGAGAAGACGCTTGGAGACGAACCGCTTCGATTCGTTGGTCAAATCGCTCGCGAACGGGGCAAGCCGCCGTTCCGTTCTGAAGGGACTTGTTGGCCTCGGTGGCGCAGCCGCAGTAACCAGCGCATTCCTCGAACCAGAAGCGAACGCTGCTCGCCGGCCCACGCCCACTCCCAAACCCATCACCTGTCCCGCCGGCAAGCACTGGGATGGCACGCAATGCGTCTGCACCACCGGAGGCGCCTGTGGCCCAGAATGCTGTCACGTCGGAACCGAGTGCTGCGACAACGCCTGTTGTTTCGGCCACTGCTACGGCGAAGAGCTCTGCTGCCCCTATGAAAACTGGTGCGCCGCGGCCAGCGAATGTTGCGCGGCCGGCGAAACCTGTTGCGATGAACAGGGATGCATCCTTATCGAAGACGGCGATTGCGGCTGCGACGGCGCGTGTCCAGACGGGTTCGAGTGCTGCGGCAGCCAATGTTGCGCTCATGGCTATTGCGCCGGCACGACCTGTTGCGCCATTGGCGTCTGCGGAGACGCCTGCCTAGTGAACGAGGGCGATCTCTGTTGCGGCACCCAACCGTATGACCCGCAGGTGAGCTATTGCTGCGACGGCACGCTGTCTGCCGGCGAATGCTGCACCTTCGAGGCATGCGAAGCCGGATTCGAATGTTGTAACGACGACTGCTGTCCAGCAGGCCATTGCGCATCTGAGGGTTGCTGCGCTGGCGCAGCCTGCGGGAACCACTGCATGGACGAAGCAAACGAAGGTTGCTGCGCCGGGATGATCTATCAACTCGAGGGCAACGTCTGCTGCGACGGTGTTGTAACGCAGGGCGGATGTTGTGACGATGAGATATGCGGCACCTGCAGCCGATGCGTAAACCATCGGTGCACGCAGGCTTCCTGTTAGCGCCGCGCAACTGAATGGTTGCGGAGAACGGTGACGATCACCGAAGGAGAAAACCCATGTGCAAACGAGTCGTGTGCGTGTTGATGCTCAGCCTCATGCTGACTGGGTTCGGTGGCGCGATGCTCGTCTCCGCCCAGGAGGGCACACCCTCGCCAACTGCTGCCGATGGCCCCATCCCGGTCATCATCGACAGCGACATGATTTCCGACGACTGGATGGCCACCCTCTTTGTGCTCAACGATCCACGGTTCGACGTCCAGGCCATCACCGTCACGGGAACTGGCTTTGCCACGTGTGACGCCGGGGTAACCGCCGCGCTCGGCATGCTGGCGCTGACCAAGTACGACGAAGTGCCCGTGAGCTGCTGGAGCGAAGACCCCCTTGCCGGCGAGAACGGACCACCCGAAGACTGGATGACCACGCTCGAATCCGTGCAGGCGCTCGGCCTGCCAGACGACGGCCGCAAACCCGCCGATGAAGACGCGGTCGCGCTCTTCACCACCACCGTCCAGAACTCACCCGAACCCATCACCGTGCTGGCGCTCGGTCCGCTCACCAATATCGGCGCGGCCCTCGAAGCGACCCCGGCCCTGGTCGACAACATCGAGATGATCTACGTGATGGGTGGCGCGGTCGATGTCGAAGGCTCGTTCGTCAGCGACGCCAACACCTCCGCCGAGTGGAACATCTTCAGCGATCCGCATGGCGCGGCGCTCACCTTCCAGTCCGGCGCTCCCATCACACTCGTTCCGCTCGATGCCACCAATGAAGTGCCGGTCACACCCGCGTTCGTCGAACGACTGGAAGCCGAGAAAACCTCCCCGGCCGCCGGGTTCGTGGCCGCGCTCCTCTCCAACAACATGGAGTCGATCGAAAGTGGCAGCTACTACTTCTGGGACCCCCTCGCCGCGGTTGTGATGGCCGATCCCAGTATCGTCACCCTCACGCCGCGCACGGTGACCATCGTCGACGTCCCGGGAGATCCCGAAGACGGCCGCACCAAGCCAGATGACAACGGCGTCGAGATCCTGGTCGCCACCGCCCCGGATGCCCAGGCCCTCGAGGACGCCCTCATCGCCATGTGGAACGCCGCCTAGTCACGTCGTCCCATTCTTCCGCCTCACCTCCCGGTGCATTTATCCTCGAACACGGCCGGAGGTGGGGCGTTCCTTTGGGCTGTTGCGCAGAATTCGGGCGCGTTCCAGAGCCAAACCTCTTGCCGACCTGTTGTTCTCCCGATATGCTGCGGCAAGAAAACAATCCAGACAACCTCGAGAAACTGAATCAGTCACGTCGACACAACGGTCTTGGGGGGCGAAGTATGGACGATCGTCGATTCGATGCGCTCACGCGCTCATTGGCGTCCGGCCAGAACCGCCGGCACGTGCTCAAGGGGCTGCTTGGTCTTGGTAGCGCTGTCGTAGCGTCCGCCACTGCATCCGGGACCGAGGCCGCAAGACGGCCGAGCCCAACTCCAAAGCCTCCAAGCTGCCCGGGACAACAAACCCTGGTCGGCGGGCAGTGTGTTTGTCAGATTCCGCAAGCCCCTGGACCTGAGAACTGCGGCCCGGACTGCTGCAACCCCGCCGGCATCGGCGTCGCGCACTCTGAATGCTGCGACAACGCCTGCTGCTACGGCGCCTGCTACGGCGAAGAGCTCTGTTGCCCGTATCCGCGCGAATTCTGCCCGATCACCGGAGAATGCTGCCCTGAGGGATGGGCGTGCTGTCCGGACTATGGCTGTATCTCGCCGGAACAATGCTGCACAGCAGATAACTGCCCACTCCAGGATTGTCTGGCGGCGGTCTGCTCCGCGGACCACTTCTGCCTGTACGTGGAAGACTGTTTCTCCGGTACGGGCGAGTGCTGCGAGGCGCCCACCTGCTTCCGTAGCGACTGCCAATTCGATGGCTCTTGCACAGATCTCATCTTCGACTGCAGAAATGGCGGTTCCGACGGCACAGATTGCTGTGGTGATCTCACCTGCAATCCGAATGACGGCCTGTGCTGCGAACCATTGACGTGTGCCGATGTTCATGCCTACACCTGTCCGTCGGATTTCTCCGACGGCTGCGGCGGTGTGCTCGACTGCAGCGGTGTCTGTGACGAACGTTTGACCTGCCTCGACGGAAACTGCGCCAATACTTCGACATCCTGCTTTACGTCCTTTTGTGAAGATTCCGTGCTCGGAGCGTGCAATCAGGGAGCGGGTGGCGGCGGTGTTTGCATCAATCGATTGAACGGTTCTCTCCAATGCGTCAGCGGCGTCTACTCCACCACGGGTCAATGTGGAGACTGCACGAGCGATGCCGACTGCGTAGATTCAGGAGACTTTTGCTCACCGAACGCAAGCACAATCTGCGGGACATGCCCCTCTGGACAAGGAGACGGTTGCGGGATACCCATCGCCTAGGCTGCCAGGCAACGACAGTGACGAGCAGACCCCACAGCCATGCGGAAGGCCCAACGGCCCCGGCAAGATACCAGGGCCGTTGACGATCCGAACGAGCGCTTCGCACCAGAGCCTGTGTATTGGGTACAAGTGGCTGTTGCGCAGAATGTACTCACCTCGCTTCACGTCCTCGGTTGCCGACCAAGTGTTCGCTCGCTATGTTGTGCGGCAAGCTTCGCACCATCGAAAAATCTCGGAAAACCGATCCAGTAACGTCGAAGAATTGCGCTTTGGAGGATCGATCAATGGATGAGCGACGGTTCGACGCACTCGCGCGAGACGTAGCCTCCGGACACAATCGTCGCCAACTGCTCAAAGGGCTGCTCGGACTCGGCGTGGCAGCGCTCGCGGGCGACCGGGACTCGGACTCCACCGAAGCCGCTCGGCGTCCAACTCCCACCCCCAAGCCGTTCACCTGCCCCTACCCCAAGGTCAAGAGCGGCAACCAATGCGTCTGCCAGTCTGGCTCCGAACCCTGCGGACCAGATTGCTGCCCACCCGGCGCCGAATGCTGCGACAACGCCTGTTGCTTCGGTCATTGCTACGCCGGGGAGCTCTGTTGCCCAACGTCCCAGGAATGGTGTGACGAATCGGGCGAATGCTGCCCCTCCGGCGAGATCTGCTGCCCTGGAAACGGTTGCGTCCCGTCTTCCGACTGTTGCATACCCACGTGTGACGGTAGCACCTGTGGCAGCGACGGCTGTGACGGAACCTGCTCCTGCGCTGGCGACAGAATCTGTAGTGCGGAAAGCTGCCTCTGCCCATCTGGCACGATCGAGTGCGCGGACGGGGCGTGCCGGCAGGGTTGCGAATACAGCAATCAGTCAGAGGAATGCGCTTCGACTCAGGGCGGCGACGCCAGTTGCTGGGCATGCTTCGGTCCAGACGGTCCAGGAACCCCGGCTCGCGCATGCGGTCCATGGACCGGCGGATGCGTCACCAGCGGCGGCATTCCGGGCGGAGTCTGCGATCCCAACGACCACATCTGCTATCCGCGCGAGCGGACCGCGCGCGCTGATAGCTCTTGAGACGAGGCGACAATCTCGCCTCGTCTCGGCCATGCCCCTACGCCAAGATCCCCTTCACCCGCGCCACGCCCAACAGCGAAAACACCGACAACCCCGTATACCACTTCAGCCGCCAGCGGGTCGCGTCCTTCGTCTCCAGCTCCCCCACCTGCTCGATCTGAATCCCGCCGTGCTCCAACCCGAGCGCGCCGACCCCCTGCCCGAACTTCACCCCGTACACCGACGAGCAAACCGAACCCGAGCTCCCCTGCACCTGCGTGTCACTGATGAAATCGTCCACATACAGCGGAATCCCGTCGTAGAACAACGCCCGTTGCCCGAACTGGTCGACATCGACCTCCAACAGATTCCCGCTGGCCCGGCGCAGCGAGCTCAGTTTGCGCCGCGTGCGCCGGCTCAAGAAGAGCGCATCCGGTTTGCCCGGCATGATCAGATCGATCATGGCGTCCATCATGTCCAATGTCAGTTGCGCCCCATTCGCCCCCGCGATCACCTCCTGACCGGTGCCGGTGAGCACCTTGGTCAGCCCATCGAAGGTCTTGGGGTTCAATCCCGAATCGCCATTGAAAAACGAATCGGAAAACACATGCGCGATCGACTTCGCCCGGCTGGAAATCACCTCCGCCTCGATGTCGTTCGGGTCCGCATACGTCGCCTGGATGAAATTGTCCACATCGGCGTCCCCGCCCAGGATCTTGAGATTCGCGGTCATCTGTGTGAAGGTCGGAGTCGCCTCTGTCCACGTATCGCCCACGTCATAGAACGTCGCGGCCGGCATCGTCGCCTCGCGGCCATACGTCACGCTCGTGCCGGTCACTTCCATAAATGGAAGCAACTGCAGCACGCTGCTCTCCTTCACGATCGTCTCAACCACCCCGCGCAGCAGCAGATCGTTCGTCAGTTTCGCGGCTTCTACTTTTGTCATCGCCATTGGCGCCATCTCCTCGTTTCGACTTCGACAAGAAACCGGCCCCTCGGCCGGCCACCCCCATCACTGGACCCTGGGCCCTGGACTCCGGACTCCGAACTCCGAACTCCGGACTCCGGACTCCGGACTCTGAACCCTGGACTCTGGACCTCGTCAGCTACCTCCGCTGACTCGCAATCCCCCGGCGCACTTTCTCTGCCGCCGGCAACGCGCCCGGATCGAACACCGCGGCGCCGCCTCCAGCCGGCACCACCGGCGCCGTCACAGCAACCGGTTCGGCAACCGCCGCCATCGACTCCACCACCCGCGCATACGCCGCCCGCGCCGGTTCGATCGACGCCAGCAACTCCGGAACCGTGGCGCCCTGGATCAACTCCGGCACACTATCCGGATACGCTGCCAGCACTACCTGCCGCACTGCATCCAGCTCCGCGGCCGCTGCATCGTGCTCGACGATTTCTTCGTTCTCGTGCATGAAAACCTCCTTCGATCCGTCCTGAGCCCTGGGTTTTGAGCCCTGAGACGAGCCACGTCTCTACCGGCAACGTCTCAGGGCCCAGGACACAGGCCGCATGACCCCGCTAAGCACCCCGCGCGATCCGCTCGCGCAAGTCCACACCTTCCAGCGCCACCACCAGCGCCGCGCTCATCACCAGATCGTCGTGCCCGCGTCCCGCCGGCACCGACCACTGCATCAACTTGCCCGGCCCCGGCAAGGTGGTAAACGTCACCTCACGCAGTTGCCTCCAGTACTCGGCGGTTATCCGCGCGGCTGGTGTGCCATCCAGCGAATCGTCCCGGTACTCCTTGAACCGTCCTGTATCGATCAGGTGGGTGAAATCCCATCCCAACGCGCTCTTGCTCTGCGCGGAAAATACGAACGGCTTCACCCGGATCGGTCGCTTCCCGCTCGCCAGACTCGCCTGCAAGAACGCCGCCAGCCCCGCGCCAACTCCGGTGGCATCGATCACCACCGCGCTCGCCTGCCAGACGTTGACCGCTAGGTCGACAATGCGCGCATGCACCGCCACCGTGCGCGCTCCGGTGAGCGCCATCCGGTCGACCACCCGGTAGTGCGGCAACCGCGACCGCAGCTCCAATTCGCTGCCGGTCCATCCCTCCACCTCCGGACCAACCGGCGCGCTGCCATGCCCGATCTCCACCACCGTGATCGCCGTGCTATCGCGCCGCGCATCCGGGTCGAAAACGCCTTGTCCATGTGGATGCTCGTCTTCACCCGCCACGTCGATCAACAACGCATATCGTTTGCCCGGTTCTGCAGCGTGCCGTCGCTGGTGGTCTCCCTGCAACTGCGCCAGCCGATGCGCGTGGAACAAGCTCCCGGCATCGTCCAGCTCCTCCAGGAAGTACTCCGTGCGGATCGCCGGGTGCTGGCGGCCAAACTGCGCGATCTGCCTGGCCACGTGCGCGCCATACTCCGGCACGACCTCCGCCACGGCTTCCCAATCGACTTTCCACACACGTGGCCGCCCATCGGCTCGCTCCAGGTGCGACAAGTGCGCGATTTGCCGCGCCAACAGCGTGTCTCGCCGCCAGGCGGTGCCCAGAAAAAGCGTGGTCGCGTTCCCGGAGGCCCCCATCGGTGTGAACACCGTGTCCCACACCACCGGATCGATGTCCTGTGCCTCGTTCGCGACCAGCAGCAGACTGGCGGTCTGTCCCCGCTGGTTCGCCTGCGGCGATGCCGACAGAAACCGCGCCGACGCGTTGCCATACTGGATCACGTACCCCTGTTTCAGCTTCACCCGCGGCCCGGACGCTTTCGACCGCAACCGGTCATAGAGCCGGTCCCGCATCAACGCCGCTTGCGGGTGAAAGGTGGGCGCTGCCAGCACGATCGACCCGCCCGCGTTCTGGTACTGCCAAAGCAGATGCGCCACCGTTTGCGCCAGCATTTCGTCCTTCCCCGACTGCCGGCTGAACATCACCGCGAACTGCGCCCCGTCTCCGTCGAACACGCTCTGCAACACCGCTTCCGCCGGTGGCGTCTGGTACTCCCGCAGCACATGGTCTCGCGCCAACACCCGCGAAAAGACCCGCATCGAACCGAACTGATCCGCTCGCCGCTCGACCCGCGCCGCCAGCACCGGATCGCCTCGCCGCCCCATGGCTACCCGCGAACGCCCAGCACGCGCATCACCAGCTCGACCACGATCGCCCCGGCAATCAACCAGAAGATCGCGTCGATCCGCCCGCGGATCTCCTTCACATCCTCCGCAAGCTCCTCCACCATCGTCCGCGTGACCGCTTCATAGGCGGTCCCCGGATTCAGGTCGATGCCCTGCGTGTCATCCCGTATCGGCAAGTTCAAGATCTTGCCGCCATGCTCGATCACCTCCACCCTCCTTCCTGGCCGCTCGGGCCACCTGGCTCTCCTTTTCCAGATCGATCAGAATCTCGTTCAACAGATCGGCCAGCGATTCATCTGTCTCATCGCCGAGCGCCTGGCCCATCTTCATTGCTTGCACGGCCGCCGACGTCAACCGCGCCACACCAGCCGCCAGCTTGCTCGCATCGAGCTCTTCCGCCAGCAACTTCGCCAACGCGAACCGAATCGCTCCCAGCTCCTCGTCCATGCCCCGGATCGCGGCGCCCTCGCGCAACAGCATCCGTACCGATGGATCGAGCAGCGCGTCATAGGTCCCCTGCCGTATCCGCTCCCGAAACTGCGCTCGCAACTCCACCTGGGGATCGTCGAGCTGCTCCCCGGCAGCGCGCTCGAACTGCACGCCCTTCGCCACCCGTCCTCCTTTCCGAACTGCGCGACCAGAGACGCTCCTCTGCTCGGAAATCGGACAAATCTCGGCAAATCTGCGCGTTGGTTCGCAGGCGGGTCCGCTCCCCCAACGTGTACGAGTTCCGGGTTTTCCCCATTCGGCGTTCGGCAGCGAATTCGGCCATGAGTCGCTCCACCAGGCTTATCAGCACTGCAAAATGGGTGTACAAATAGCGTGCACCCCGGTGAGATGGTCTCGCTGGACGTAATGGATTACCTGGTATTGAGGAGAAGAAACATGCGGAGAGTCTTTGCCATGGCGATGCTGGTCGCATTGACCGTGGGATTGCTGATTCCGGGTCTGGCGCAGGCTCAGACCACCACCCCGGAAACCGCGCCAGCCACCGGATCGTTCGGCGTCCCTCTCGGCGCCACGGTCCCCATCATCGCAACCGACGGCTCATCCATCGGCGCCATCACCGTCTCGAACATCACCGATCCCTTCACGGGCTTCGATTCGAGCTCGGCCCCCCAACGCGGCTATCACTTCGCGCTCGCTGAAGTGACGATCACCAATACAGGTACGGCCCCCATGGAGGTGTATCCAAACTACATCATGGGAATCGATAGCGACGGCTTCGTCGCTCAGCAGCCGTACATTACCTACACAGATGCGGCTGTCACCCCGCTCGAATACACCGAAGCGCTGGCCGCCGGCGCCTCGGTCACCGGCGTGATCCCCTATCAGCTCTTCGGGAGCACCACCTTGCAACGCATGGTCTATGCCCCGACGTATGATCGTCAGATCACCGCGCTCGACCTGCGCACCGCGCCGGTTGTCGCCGGAACCTGGTGACGATACTGGACCCATCGGGCGTGCCGATGGCCGATGTCACGGTCAATGGCGTCACCGATCCGTTCACCGGGTATGACAGTTCCTACGCTCCCCCGCGCGGCAGCCGCTACATCCTCGTCGATGTCACGGTCACCAATACCGGAAGCGGTGTGCTCAGCGTCAGCCCCTCCAGCCTCTGGGTGACCGATGCGACGGCTTCGTGCTGACTCCAGCTACGTTCTTCGCGCCGACACCACGCTCCCGGACTTCGACTACGTCGATCTCAACCCGGGTGATACGTTGCAAGGCGCCCTCGTCTATGCGGTCTTCGAAGGCGTGCCGCCGGCCCAGATCAGCTGGGGCGATGGCTACACCTCCCTGAACGTCGTGGCCGATCTCTCTGCCGGTATGGGCGCTGTCCAGCCGCCCAGCCAGCCGCCTGCCACGTCCACCGAGGTCGCCGGCGTCCCCACCGCAGCCGCCACCACGGCTGCCGTTGCCAGCAACCCCGACTGCGCGGGCCTGGTCGACTGGGGTCTTGATCTGCTGGACCGCATCACCCGCGCTGGTGAGGTCACTGCTCTCTTCCAGGATGGTGACGTTTCCGACGTGACCGCCCCGCAACTCACTGACATTGCCAATCAGCTCCGCGTCATGGGCGACGAGCAGGCCGCCAGCAATCCACCCGCGGCGGCAGCCGAGCTCAACAGCATCATGGTCGACCAGTTCTACTACCCGCTGGCCGACGTGGTCGATGACATCGCTACCGCGGTCGCCGAAGGCAACATGGCCGGCGCCATGACCGCCATGCAGAACGCCCAAAGCCTGAGCAGCGTCTTCGCCGACGGCGGCGCCTACGACACCGCCTCCGAGACACTCACCGCAGCCTGCCCGGCCGAAATCGATCAGCTCAACGCGGCGGCGTAATCCGCGCGAAACGCAACAAGCAACCCAACGCCGGAGCGGCCAACCGCTCCGGCGTTCTCGATTCTCCCAAACCCGTTACACTCGACACCACATCACTTGCCAAACACCCGAGGTCAGCCTATGCCCTCCCTTGCCACCGAACACTGCTCTCCCAGCAAGAAAAGCGATCCTCCCGTCTCACCGGACGAGGCCGCCTTTCTGCTGCCCCAACTCCCCGGTTGGTCCCTCGTAAAGGACGAACACGGCGACCGGCTCGAACGCGACTACCGCTTCGGCAACTTCATGGAAGCGCTCGCATTCACCAAACGGGTCGGCCGTCTGGCCGAGCGTGCCGAGCATCACCCATCCATCCTCACCGAATGGGGACACGTCCGCGTCACCTGGACCACCAACAAGATCCACGGTCTTCACCGCAACGACTTCATCATGGCGGCCCGCACCGACCGCCTCTTCAAACTCCAGGACACCGCCGCGAGAGACTGAGTCGCTAGTAGCTAGTCGTCAGTAGTTAGTTGTTAGTAGTTGGTCGTCAGTTGCTGGTTGTCAGTCGCTCGAGCCGTTGCCGAAACACGTGCCTGCCGTGCGAATGTCGTCATCCCGACTGAGGCGGAGTGGAGGGATCTCCTCGCCACAGCGAGGGCAACAAGGTCACGCTTCGTTGAGATGGCAGGCACTTCCTTGAAGAACCGCTCTAGTCGTCAGCCGCTAGTCACCGGTAGTCAGTCATCAGTTGCCAATTGTTAGTCGTCAGTCGTTGGTCGCCAGCCGTTGGAGAACAAATGACGGCCAATACAACAAGAACCGCACATCCCCCACGAGCTACCAGTTGCTAGTCGCTAGTTGCTAGTTGCTAGTTACCAGTTACCAGCAACCAACGCCCAACGACTGACTACTGACTACTGACTACTAGCCACGAACCCCCTCCCACGAGCGCGATCAACCCGTCCGCCAGTGTGGACCGCCACCAAACCACATCGTGCCCACCAGCAAACTCCCGATACGTCACATCGAATCCGCGCGCCCGCAACACGTCGCGCATGTGCCGCACGCTGACCAGCAACGACGGCGCCGCATCGTCGAAATGCCGGTTCTCCAGGCGGCCCGCGTCGAGATAGAACCGCGTCTCCGCCCAATCCGCGTCTGCTGCCCGCGCCGGGAGCCACCCATACACCGGAGCGTCGCCCACGACCAATGCCGGACCTTGCTCATTTCGCGGATCCGCTTTCCACCAGAACGATCCCGACTGGCAAATCGCCCCGCTGAACACCTCCGGCCGTTCGAGCGCGCAATAGGCCGCCGCCAGTCCGCCATAGCTCTGCCCTGCCAGAAGCACCCGATCGGGCAGCCATTCGAGCCCGAGCTCCCTCCGTGCCCATGGCAACATCTCGTCCACCAGCATCCGAAGAAACTCCGGATTGCATGGCAGCTCCGCTCCCCGGTCGACATTCCCGATCATGACCGCGGCCGTTGGCGGAATCGCTCCAGCCAGGATCAGGTTGTCCAGCACGTGCGGCGTCTGCATCGCGCCCATCGCCCGCTCGCCATCGAAAAGCAACAACAACACCTCGGGTTCGGTCCCGTTCGCTGGCTGATAGAGCCAGCAATCCCGCTCGTTGCCCATGATGTCGCTTTCGAATCGATGATGGTCCACACTCCCTGCGGGAGCATCGGCAACCACCGCGAGCCACGGTTGCGGCTCCGCATTCGGCAACGTCACCACCGACCACGCGCGCTCCTCGGGAAGCGCATCGTCCGGATGCTTCGGATCGAAGTACCAATCCGGGTTTAGCGGATCGCGCCGCCACCCAGCGCGGCGCGTCTCCCAATCCTGCTCCTCGCGCTTTGGCGTCAGCGGATCGTCCGGCCCGAATTGATAGTCGAGCCGCAAATCCGACCGCAGCCGATAGCTTCGGTACCAGAGATCCGTCTCCCCAAACCGCTCGAGCAACTTGTCGCCAAAATCCCCCTCGCTGAACCATTCGATCAGCGCCACATGCTCCACCGGCTCAGTCGCTCGCCAGAGAAACGTCACCACCCGCGTGTCGTCCCGCTCGGTATCCTCCTCGATCAGCGGTGCTCCCGCTTGCGCGACTTCGTCCCAGAACCGCTCCAGCGCGCCTGCACCCGCCGCCTCGATCTCCTTCGCAAGCCGTTCCAACCGCGCGCTCAGCATCGTGAAACTCCCTGCCCTGAGCCCTGAGCCCTGAGCCCTGAGCCCTGAGCCCTGAGCCCTGAGCCCTGAGCCCTGAGACGAGTCTCGATCACTCCCCAACCGCCAGCCACCTGCTGCCTGCCGCGTGCTGCCTACCGCCTGCTGCCTGCCGCCCGCCGCCTGCCGCCTGCCGCCTGCTGCGTGCTGCGTGCTGCGTGCTGCGTGCCGCGTGCCGCCTGCTGCCTGCTGCCTGCCGCCTGCCGCGTGCCGCATGCCGCCTGCCGCCTGCTCCGTTCGTCTCAGAACCCAGGCCCCATTCCCTATGCCGCGGGCGTCGCCGTCCCGGCCGCGCCAAAGATCCGCTCGATGTCGTCCAGCATGGCATGCGCCGCCAGCACTCCAGTGGCGCCGCTCCAGAGATCGCCAGAAACCTCGACCACCTGGTCGTTCTCCACCGCGGAAAGCTGCGCAAAGAGCGGATTCTCCAGATAGTTCTGCAGCTCGGCGCTCATCTCGGCATCACGTGTGGCCGCCAGTAGCCAATCGGCCTCCAGCTCGCCCAACCGCTCCAATCCGACATCCCGGCCGCTGTGCGGGGACGGGGTGCTGTTACTCAGCTCATTGCCCACGAACCTCGACCAGCTCAGCACGTTTCCGGTGATCCAACCCTGCGACATCACCACCGCGAACTCCGGCTGCGGCCGGAAGACCACCACCGACTCACCGGCATGCGCCGACGTTGCGGCATAGTCCGCCGCGCGCTGCCGCAACCCCATCAGGGCCGCATGCGCTTCGTCATACTTCCCAAGCGCCTGACCGTAGACCAGCAACTCGTATTCCCACTGCTGCAGTCCGTCGGGACCCGACACCTCGATCGTGCCCGGCGCGATCACGGGCGCAACCTTGCTCAGCTGCTCGTACTGATCTCCGGGCAACCACTGATCGGAGAAGATCAGATCGGGTTGCAGCTCGATGATCTTTTCGATGTCGGTGCCCGCGCCTTCGACCTCGCCCCAGCCGCCGACATAGACCGGCTCGCCCAGCAGCTCGTCTTCCAGATACGTGGCCACGGTTTCGCCATTCGAGCTGCGTGTCAACCCGACCGGCATCACACCCACTGCCAACGCGGCATCGAGCGACCCATCGGTGAGCGTCACCACCTTCTCGCGCGATTCCGGCAACGTCACATCCCCGAAGACCGTTGGAATCACCCCATCCTCGAAGGTGACCGACAACGCCGCATCGTCCACCGGCGCAACGTTCGCCGTATCTTGCGCTGCCGCAACGCCCGGCATCACCGCCATGATCGAAGCCACCAGAAGCATCGCCAACGTGATCCGCCCAACGCTGGCCAAGGTTCCCTTCACGTTCATCCCACTCCTCGTTCTGCTCGCCACGCTCGGCCAAGAGACACATGCATGCAGCATGTGTCCAACAGCGTCAGCCGAATTCCGACTGAACTAGTACGAATTCATTCTAGTGCGCGTTGACACGCCAAGACCAGTCCAATTCGCCGAACCCGCATATCCCGGACCGAGCAGCCCAGCATCGACCGCGCTGCACAGAGACGCTCGCTCACGCCGAGAGCGCGCTTGCGCGTATCTGGTACTCTTATTTTCGATAGAGAACTCCACTATTCATTCGCGCTAGTCCCAATGAGGAGTACCCATGGCCACCTACGCAAATCCCGACGCGCTCGTCGATGTCGCTTGGGTCAAATCCCACGCTGCCGACCAAAATGTCCGCCTCGTCGAGGTCGACGTCGACACCACCGCCTACGAAAGCGGTCACATCCCCGGCGCGGTCGGCTGGAACTGGCAGGTCGACCTCCAGCAACACCCCGCGCGTGACATCCCGGACAAATCCGAATGGGAAGAGCTCCTCTCCCGCTCCGGCATCGGTCCCGACACCACCGTCATCCTCTATGGCGACAATCACAACTGGTTCGCCGCCTTCGCCTACTGGCTCTTCAAGTACTATGGTCATGCCAGTGTCAAGCTGCTCGACGGCGGCCGCGCCAAGTGGATCGCGTCCGACGGCGACACGACCACCGACCCCACCACCGTGGCGGAGACCCGCTACACCGTCACCACCACTCGGCCAGAGTTGCGCGCCTACCGTGACGACGTCCGCGAAACCATCGGCAATGCCGGCACCGTCCTGATCGATGTCCGCTCGCCAGGCGAGTTCTCTGGCGAGCTGCTCGCGCCCGCCAACCTGCCGCAAGAAGGCGCCCAGCGCGGCGGCCATGTTCCCGGAGCGCAAAACGTCCCCTGGGCCACCGCGGTCGCCGAAGACAGCACCTTCAAACCGGCCGACGAGCTCGTCGCCATCTACGGCGGCAAAGGCGTCAGTCAGGAGAAACCGGCCATCGCCTATTGCCGCATCGGTGAGCGCAGCGCTCACACCTGGTTCGTCCTCACCGAGCTCATCGGCGTCCCCGATGTCCGCAACTACGACGGCTCCTGGACCGAATGGGGCTCCCTCATCGGCGCCCCCATCGAGCGGTAACCGCTCCTCCCATCGACAGCGAAACGCCGGGATCGTCCATGCGCAATCCCGGCGTTTCGGTTGTCGTCGGTTGGCCGCCTGGAGCAGCGGTCGTGCTACCGGGGGGGCCTCCTCGTCACACCGAGTGACGCCAGACGCCCCTCCCCGCGCTCGAGCAGTTTCAGAAACATGTGCCCCTGAACCGACGTCCTCGCGTAGGTGCAACCCTCCGTGGTCGCCCAACTCGGAACACATCGGAGGGGCACATGTTCTCCGGCCGGACCTAATCTCCGGCTGTCACCGGCTCGACGACAGCCGACTGTTCCATGCGAATCTCCGGCAACCAGTTCAGGAAATTCGGCAGGTACCAGTTCCAGCTTCCCAGCAATCGCATGCTGGCCGGAACCAGGATGCAGCGCACAATCGTCGCGTCCACCAGCACCGCCACCGCCAATCCGAAACCGAGCTGCTGCAACGGCGCCATCCGCCCCAGCGCAAATCCGGCGAAGACCGCCACCATGATGAGCGACGCGCTCGTGATCAGCCGCCCCGTCGTGCGCAACCCATAGGCAACCGCTTCCGTGTTGTCGCCGGTCTCCAGAAATCGCTCGCGGATCCGGCTGATCAGGAAGACGTGATAGTCCATCGAAAGCCCGAACAGGATGGCGAACACGAAGAGCGGGAGCCCGGTCTGAATCACCTCGACCTGCTGGAAACCGAGCAGCTCGGCCCCCACGCCCTTCTGGAAGACCAGCACCAGCAGCCCGAAGGCCGCCCCCACCGAGAGCAGATTCATCAGAATAGCCTTGATTGGCACCACGATCGACCGGAACGCCACCATCAGGAACAGGAAACTGAGCCCGAGCACAAACGCGATCACGATGGGTGTGTAGGTCGTGGTGACGTTGTTCAGATCGAGGATCTGGGCTGATCTGCCAGTCACCAGCGCGGTAGCTGGCGTATCGGAAAATGCCATCGGGATGTAGTCATCGCGCAACCGCTCGATGGCCTCGGTGGCGGTCCCGGAGGTCGCATCTCCCGCCATCCGCACCTGCAAGACGGCAAGATCGTCCTCCGGATAGGTCGTGAGCGTCGCGCCCGCAAACGCGGCATCGGTTGCGACTTCCTCCTCGAGACGGGCGATAGCCCCCTGAACCGCAGCCGATTCAGTATCGCCGTCGATGACCACCATGGCCGGCAGATCTTGCCCAAACCCAAACTCTTCTTGCAGCACCAGATACGCCTGCCTCGACATCAGTCCATCAGGCAACGCCTCGATACCAACTTCGCCCTGATTCAGGTCGACGATCGAGCTGGCGGCTGCCAGCAGAATCCCCGCGGCAAGCACCAAACTGAGCACCGGACGCCCCATCACGGCCCCGGTCAATCCGTCCCAGAACCGGCTGCTGGATGCCTCGGTTGCGCGCCGCTGCAACAGCGGAATCCGCAGCGCATCGACCCGATCGCCCATCAGGCTCAGCAGCGCCGGCAGGAGCAGCATCGTGCTCAATACCGCAGCCAGAATGACCAGCAGTGAACCCGCGCCAACCGCCCGATTGCTCGCATCGGGAATGATCAGCAGTCCGGAGAGCGCGAGCGCCACCGTCACACCGCTCACCAGCACGGTCCGTCCAGCCGTTCCGCCAGTCGCGGCAATCGCGTCGATCTTCTCCCGCCCCGCTGCGCGTTCTTCCCGATAGCGCGACACGACCAGTAGCGAGTAATCGATTCCAACCGCAAGCCCCATCATGGTCATCACATTGAGCACCACGAACGGAATATCGAACACCTGACCCAGTACAGCGGTAGCGCCCAGCCCCAGAATGATCGCCACGATTGCCATTACGATCGGGAGCACAGCGGCCGCGATGGCGCCGAAGGCAATGACGAGCACGATCAGTGCCACGGAAATCCCGATTGCCTCACCCCTCGCCAGGTCGCTCTCGGCAACCTCTTTGATCTCGGCATCGAGCGTGGCCATCCCGGAGATGGAAACATCGAACGCATCGCCCCCCTCCGCGTTCTCCAGCACCTGATGCACCTGGAGGATCTCGCTCTCCAGCCGCTGCGGGAACGTCAACGGGATCAGCGTCGTGTGCCGATCCTGGGACACCAGCGACTCGTCTCCCGTCAGGTAGTAGTTCGCTCCCTCGGAGACGATGTCGTCCCCCAGGCTGACCAGTTCGCCATACAGCCGTTCGACATAGTCGCGATAAACGGGATCGTCCACCGTCAGGTCCGGCGATCGCACCACCACGATCTCACCATTGGACGCATCGGCGCTCCCAAGCCGGTCGCGCAGCAGTTGGTCCGCCTGCATCGACTCAGGATTGTTCGTCAGTGTTCCGGTAACGTCCGTGGTCAGCGCGCTTCCCAGAAAAGTAGTCATGAGCGCAATCGCGGCTGCCAGCATGAGCAGCCAGGCGCCGATCGTTCGCCACGGATGGTTCGCGGCGCCCCGAGCCAGGGACGCCGGAGGGAATGTCAATCGCATCGTATGTCTCCTTGGAGAGTAGTCGGTTGTACGGAAGTGCCGTCAATGAATGTCGAATCCTCGTGCGCGCGCCCGAGCCGCAACGGACTCCCGCGGGCCCCCGGCAAGGCGTCCCCGGCAGGTTCGTCACACCCCGCGGCACGCTCCACCGCCAGCAGCGGCAACCCCATATCGCGAATGCGGGCGATCACCCCATGGAGCGCCGCCTGATCCGCAATCGCTCCCGTCAGGACGGACGACCCGTCACCCAGCCGCTGGATTGCCAATCCTCCGAACCAATCGGACCAGCGGTCGTCCAAATGCCCGCGGACCAGAAATCGATAGGTGCCATTCATTGCCTGACCTCCGTATGGCGAAGTCGTCATCGCCATACGTTCAATCTAGGCAAGCGGCAATCCGGCGAGATCAGCCGAAGGGTGCAGAAGGGGGTGTAATTCCGCGGTGCAGTTGCGGTCGTGGCGCATGTTCTTCGCGCCCTGCGATTGGGCTCAGCCCGGCAGCACAGCCGCCCGCAACCGCGTTCTCATGTGTCGACCAAATGGAATGTCGCGCTAGAGAATCCCCAGCGCGTTCGCCCGGGCAACCGCTTCCGTGCGATGTGTGACATCGAGCTTGCCGTAGGCATTGGCGAGGTGGCGTTTCACGGTTGGCAGGCTGATGTAGAGCTGGTCGGCGATCTCCTGGTTCCGCAGACCGGCCGCAATCAAGCGCAAGATCTCGACTTCCCGCGGAGTCAACGGTTCGACCAGTCCAGATGCGATCCCCGGCCCCGCTGCCGGCCGGTTCGGCGCGCCCCAGGAGAGCAAGATGCGCTGGGCGCGGCGTCCCCCTCCACCACTGGCGACCTCACGCAGCAATTGGCGCATCGGTTCCCCTTCGTCCACGAAGGTGCGCACGTACCCTCCGGGTTCGGCCAATGTCAGCGCGCGGTCGAGTGATGCGCGCGCTGCATCGAGGTTCCCCAGCCGCTGGTGACCGAGTGCCTCCAGCATCAGAGTCTCGATCAGGTTGCCAGTCCACCCACCAGCATCCGCGGCGTCCCGCAGCCGTTCGAGAAGCCGCATCGCGCGCAGAAGGTCCGCTTCGGAGCGAACCTCGGCCCCCTGCGCCAGAAGAACGCGAGCCAGCGTGAGGAGATCGAAGACGTTCAAGTAGCTGATGGGATCGTCTACTAACAGGCCCTGATCGCGCGCCCACCCGGAGGCCTCATCCAGTCGCCCCTGCGCAATCCAGATTCGTGCTCGCATCGCCGGGATGGGACGAATCTTCGGAAACATGTCACTGACATGCCGGGGCTCCGCTTCGTCGAACAGCGCGATAGCGCCGTCCAAATCTCCCTGACTGGCCCGCAGCCGGGCCAGAGCCACGCGCCAGCGATGTGGATGCTGCGGAGAACCAGCGGACTCTCCCAATGCGTCGCTCTGTGCAAACAGGTGCGTCGCCGTGTCCAAATCATTCCACTCCCGGTGGAGTTCGCCCATACCGGCGTACATATCGGCCATGCCACTGGGCGACCGAAGTCCATGTTCAGTGGACAGATTGAGTCCGTGTTGGTAGATCACCATCGCATCATGAAGCCGACCCTGGGCAATTCGCAGATCGGCCAACCCGATGGATCCGCCGACGGCATCGATGATGTACCCGCCTCGCCGCAGGCTTGCCATCCCACTGGCATACGCCTCATAGGCGGATTCGAGGTTGCCGACCGTCCAGAAAGCAAGTCCCTGGAGCGCGGCCGCGGCTCCGCGATACAGATAGTCATCGTCCGGAATGAGCTGGTCCGCGGACCGCGCGAACTCCATCGTGCGGAAGACATCTCCATCTATCAGTGCGGACCCGGCTCGGTAGACCGCGATCGATCCCGGCAGCCGTTCGAGCTCGTCCTGATCCGCCACCCGCATCCCGGCAGGGACGCCGGATGCCTGATCTCGCATCGCATCGAGCCACCGCTCTGCGTTGCGCAGCCAGTCTTCCACCATGTCCCGCTTACCGTTCCAGAGCTGGAGCCCCGCATAAACCGTGCTAAGCACCGGCCGGCATCTGATCTCCTCCTCGGGGACCATGGTGAGCCAGCCAAGCATGGTGGTCTCTTGCCGGTGTTGCTGCATTTCCCGAGCCGTCAGCTCGACGAGATCTGCGGCTCTGACATAGGCGCCGGCGGCCAGCGCATGACCAATTGCGTCAGGGGCCAGCCCCTGCTTCTCATACCACTCGCTCGCGTTCAGGTGAAGCTGCGCCACCTGCTCTGGGTACTCCTCCAGCAGCCGCGCTTTGAGTACATCGGCAAACAAATGGTGATATCGATACCAGGTCCGCGTGCTGTCCAGCGGTATCAGAAAAAAGTTACCCCGCTCGAGCGCCACCAGCTGCGCAGCCCCATCCCGTTGCCCGGTGACCGTATCGCACAGTGGACCGCTCAACCGATCGAGGATCGAGGTCCTGAGCAGAAAGTCTCGGGTGTCCTCGGTCTGCCGGTGCAGCACCTCTTCCAACAGGTAGTCGACGATATAGCGATGATCGCCCGCAAACGTCTGGATGAAACCGGACGCATCCTCGTGATCCCGAATCGACAGCGCCGCCAATTGCAGGCCGGCAATCCAGCCTTCGGCTCGGGCATCCAGCACGCGCACATCACCATCGGAGAGGTGCAATCCCATGACATCGTTGAGAAATGCGCGCGCCTCATCCGGGGTGAACCGCAAATCGGCGGCGCGTAGCTCGTTCAGTTCACCCCGAGCGCGCAGCCGGGACAGATTCAACGGCGGATCTGCCCGGGTCGTCATGACCAACCGCAGTTGTGGCGGAAGATGATCGAGCAGAAATCCGAGCGCCTCATGGATTGCCCGGTTCTCGATCGTATGCAGATCGTCGAGCACGAGGACGAAGGTGCGTGGTGAAGCGGACAGCTCATTGATCAGACTGGTCAGCACGGACTCGATTGGCGCAGCTTGCAGGGAACGCAAGAGCGTCAGCGCGCGTTCCCCAAGGTTGCGCTCCTGTGCTCGCAACGCGGAAATGGCGTAGGCCCAGAAAAGCGCGGGATCGTTGTCGTTCTGATCGAGCGAAACCCACGATATGGCCCGTCCCGTTGCATCGTCCGCCAGCCATTCGGCCAGCAACGTCGTTTTCCCAAACCCGGCAGGGGCGGAAATCAGCGTGACGTTTCGCTCCGCTCCGAGGTTGAGTTTGTCCACGAGCCGGCGGCGCGAGACAAAGCCCGGACGCCAAACTGGGGCGTGGAACTTCGTCGCCACCATAAGCGGTCCGGCTCTCAGCGTTTCCGATGCGCTCTCCATGCACGCAGTATGCGCCACCCGAAATTCGGGCGTCACGGCCGCGCGCGAACCCGCCTCATCCACAACCCTGGTGGCCATGCTATGCTGCTCGAACGGCCTTCGTTCCGCCCAGTTCGAGCAAACTCCGTGCGATCGTCCAACGCCGAACCTCTCGCTCAGCCGAATACGCTCGCCGGTCAGCGGCTAACCGCCGTGCTGCTCTGCGCCGGATTGATCGCCCCCTTTGTCTTCGCGCCGTTTGCCATCTGGGCCGGGATGATCACTCCAGGCTATTCGCATATCTCCAGCACCTTTAGCGACGCCGCCGCCCAAGGCCAACCCCATCCGGAAATCATGGGCACAGGCCTCCTGATTCTCGCCATCCTGCTCGCCTTCTTCGCGGTCGGCTGTTTTCTCGCCTTCCCCCGCTACAACCGGATAGTGTTCATCCCGGTCTTCCTCACAGCATTCGCCATCGGCGGCACCGGCATGTTTCATGACTACAATCGCGCCCCGGGCTCCCCGCGAAATCTCGAAGGATGGCTGCACAATGCCTTCGCCTCGCTCACCATCCTGAGCGCCATCGCCGCCATCCTCCTTTCTGGCTTCGCCGCCCGTCGGCAACCCGGCTGGAGCCATCTCACCCTGCCAGCCATTGGCTTTGCCATCGCCGCAGGACTCTGTGGCTATCTCTTCGAAACCGTCTCGGACAGCCGCGACGGCCTCGCAGAACGCGGCTTCGCCACGGCCGCTCTTGGCTGGATGGTCATCGTCGCCATCACCGCCCTTGCGACCATCGACGACCCACGCCTCCCGCGGCTCTTCGGCCCAGAACGCTCCCCCGACCCAGCCAATCCAGGACACGACTGACCCCCCGGCATCTCCCCGTAGCCGCAGCCCTCCGTGGCTGCCCTCCCGGCATCTCCTCTCCGTGGCTGCCCCCACCTCCCCGTAGCCGCAGCCCTCCGTGGCCGCCCCCACCTCCACGTAGCCGCAGCCCTCCGTGGCTGCCCTCCGGCATCTCCACGGAGCCGCACCCCTCCGTGGCTGCCCTCTCCGACATCTCCACGTAGCCGCAGCCCTCCGTGGCTGCCCTCTCCGACATCTCCACGTGACCGCAGCCCTCCGTGGCTGCCCCAACATCCACGGAGCCGCAGCCCTCCGTGACTGCCCTCCCGGCATCTCCCCGTAGCCGCAGCCCTCCGTGGCTGCCCTCCCGGCATCTCCACGTAGCCGCAGCCCTCCGTGGCTGCTCTCCAGCATCTCCCCGTAGCGCAGCCCTCCGTGGCCGCCCCCACCTCCACTAGCCGCAGCCCTCCGTGGCTGCCCCCAGCATCTTCACGTAGCCGCACCCTCCGTGGCTGCTCTCCCATCCCGGCAGATATCGACCTACCCGAACTCCGCCCGCGAAAAACAACGCCCCGGTCGATCGGCGCGTGCGCGGTGGCACACGGGCCGACGGGCCGGGGCAAAGCAATCGGGTAGATCGCGCCTATGCCGCGATCAGCATCGCTCCTGCTGGCGCATCCTCCAGCACCAACGTCATGCTCCCCTCCTGCATCGTCACACTCGAGACCACCAGGTTGTTTTCCGCCAGATAGTCGTTGATCCCGCTCTCCAAACCGTTCGAAATCGAACCGGCCGGAATGATCCAGGTGGGAATACCGTCCAGGTTCGCGCCCTGGATCTCGATCTTGCCGTCCACCGCGCTCACCTGCGCCGTGTAGGCCACATCCTGACCCTGCTCACCGAAGCGCAGCTCCAGCCCTGCGGGGGTAATGATGAACCGCAGATCGCTCAGATCGGCATCGCCGGTCTGGATCTGATCGTTGATGTCATCCTCGGTCAAGGTATACGTCCCGGCTGCCGGCGTTGCGCCAATTCCCGCAATCTGCGGGACCACATACGTCGACACCGCCTGGTTGACTCCGTCCTCCACGCCTTCCTTGAAGCGTGGGACCGCTACGAAGTAACCCAGTCCAACGCACAAAATGCACAGCCCCAGCAATACACCGGCCGAAATCATCAAGATTCGAGGCATCAGATCTCCTGTTCATCGACGCGCGCTCCGGCACGCCTCTCGAGACAACTCGAACACATGGTTGGGCACGTCCTGACCAACCCCTTCGCCGCTCTCTCCATCGACTGCGCACCGATCGAGCGCAGCCCCGCAGATCGCCTGCAACACGCTGAAGATAGCAGCATCGACGGCATAGAGGACGAATCGACCGCAAACTCACCGCGTCATCGCCGCAATCACCCCAAACAGCCCTCGCACGCCGGCAACCCAGCCTCCAGCACATCCTCCAGCCGACTCAGGAAAGCCGACTCGCGCTGAGAAACATCGGAACCACCAATTCCCAGAAACCCGCCCGAGCGCGACCCACGTACCGCCGTTCGAGCGATCTCCATCAGAAAGTTGGCATACGCCACGATCTCGCCCGTTGCGATCGCCCTGGCCTGCAGCACCCGGAGCTCCTCGCGAACTGCGCGCAACGTATCCTCCACGCGCTCGTCTGGAGATCGGTCGTCGTCACCCCAGGCAAACCCCTCGTCATACCGCTCCGCCACCAGCGCGCGCACCAACTCGCTCTCGCTCTCCGACCCGGTCTCGATCTGCCGCATTCCCGCAACGAGATCCTTTGCGTCCTCGAACCCGCCAGTGGCATCGGACAACGCCGCCGCCACCGCCACCCGTTCCGGCAGTTCGGTCAGCTCGCGCCACTCGGCGTCAGAGAACCGCGCCCGCAAGCCTTCGGCCGTCGCTGAACGCTCCACCAGCGCATCGAACGGCGTCGAACCGTCGTCGGTCTGGAAGGCTGGATCGCAAACATTCGCTGCAATCCACCCACCCGCCTCGGCCAACGGCAGCTCTCCCTCGATCAACAACCGCGCGAACTCCAGCGCCGCCGTAGACAGGTGCCCGTCGATCGATTCCGCCGGGTCGACCACATGATGCGCCAGCAACTCGGCCGGCTTCTCTCCGATCAGCGCCGCCGCCGCGGCCGTCCCAGCAAAATGCCGCGCCTGGCCCGCGGTGCCGTCGTCGTATTCGGCGCGAAACCCGGCTCCGATCAAGCCATTCGCCCCGCCACGCGCCAACTGTCGAAAACCCTTCAGGTCCAGATCGATCCCGGCCACCAATGCACCGAGCGTCCTGAGGAACTCGCGCGCTGTCAGCTCCGGCGCAACCTCGAGCACCTCGCCGCACAGCTCGACGAGTTGCTGACAGGCATTCGCATTCCGCATCGCTGCATTCCGCGCATCCCCTTCCAATGCCATGGCCTCTTTATCTCCTCTTTCCTATCTCCCACTTCCTACTTCCAAGTCTCTCCCATCATCCCGCCCCCGCGTGCGCCCACTCCGTTTCGATCACCCGCGGTCCATCCGGGATCTCCACGCCAACCTCGATCTCACGGCCATCTTCCAACCACCCGCTCACACCACCAGCCAGGCTCGAGACATGCTCGAATCCCATCTGCGCCAGAAACTGCGCCGACCGATACGACCGCGCCCCGCTGAGACACACCGTCACCACAGGCCGGTCCTTCGGCAGCTCCTCGATACGGGTCGCCAGCTCCGCCTGGGGGATGTTGATCGCGCCCGCAAGATGTCCGCGGGCGAACTCGCCCGGTTCGCGCACATCGATCAGGACCGGCGACGTATCGAGCGCGTCGAATTCCTCGTTCGAGAGCTGGGGAATCTGGCTCATCCGGCTGAGCATCGCCCAATATGCGTCCGTGTCCCCCCGGTTGGTCGCCTCGATCGCAATCATGTTCAATGGCCGCGCTGGCACCTCGCCCGCCAGTTTGTCCACGAACGGCTCCCGATCCATCCGCGCGATCGGATTGAACAACCGCTCGAATCCCACCGTCGTGCTCGGTCGGCCGCACATATGCTTGCCGCACGGCCCCTCGAAATGCCCGGGGAACACCGCCACCCAATCCGGCAACCGCAGCAACCGCCCCACGCTCTCGTATTGCTGTTGCGCATCGCCACCGCCAAAGTCGGGCCGCCCCACATCGCCCACCAACAGCGAATCCCCGGTCAGCACCATCGACGGTTCCGGACTCCGCTCCGGGTTGATGATCAAAATCGAAATCAATTCCGGCCGGTGCCCAGGCGTATGCACGATCCTCAGACGCAACTGCCCCAGTGGCAACTCCTCGCCGTCGCTCAACGGTCGGAACGGATACGCCACGCTCGCCGTTTCGAAAAGGCAAAGCTCCGCCGCATGCTCAGCTGCCAGTCTGCGCGCTCCGGAGACATGATCGGCGTGGATATGGGTATCGATCACGTACCGCAGCGTGAAATTCCGGTCCTTCAAGAGCTCGTTATATTGGCCGATCTCCACCCCAGGATCGACGATTGCCGCCTCTCCAGTCTGCCGCGACGCCACCAGATACGACGCGCACCCGACCAGTTCGTTCAGGAATTGCTTGAAGTACATCGCTGTTCCCTTGGTAGATACGAACCGCTCCATTATGCGGCAGGCCCCGCGCGTGCTTGACAGTCCACTCCACATTAGGAGACAGTAGGGACGAAACCTCCATTTCGAATTCCGTTTGTCTCCAGGTATCACCCTTGGCTCCATCAGTCTCTGGACGACGTTGTCCATCATGCGGATCATCCGTTCGTCCGACCCAGAACTTCTGCGCACAATGCGGGGGAGCGCTCGTCCCTGGCGTGGTTGTGAAACCGTCGAGCCGCTTTCAAACCCTGCTAGGGAAGGGAGTAGTGGGGTTATTCATCATCGTCCTTCTGCTTGGTATGGCGAAACAACTGCTCTCGCCGAACGACAAGGAACCTACCGGCGTCCCATCCAGTACCTCAAGTTTGATAGATCCTCCCGCTACCCGAACGCTGGCGCCACACACTAGAACGACGGCTCCCCCCTCGAGCACCTCGAAACCCAAACCGACAAAGACCCCCTGGGTCGATCCATCTCGCACCGCCGAACCAGAGTCGCCTCGCCCAACACAAACTCCGGCTCGCAAACCCACGGACATGCCTCCAACGCATGTTCTGGAGACGGCGACCCTGCCTGTCCGGCAAAGCGATCCCGTGACGCACCTGTTGACCAGAACACCGGAACCGGTTTCCCCCAATACACCACAGAGTCCCACCAATATCCCATTTCGCATGCCGGATCCGCCGACAGAAACTACTATCCCGGCGACGCAAACTGCCGTCCCGCCAACATCCACGGTCTCCGGGCTCGCACTTGCTGCTACTGATTGCTCCGGCTACGACGCCTGGGAGTGGGCGCAGAGTGTGTTCGAAACTGATCCCTCCGCCTTCGCCAGTCTGGATCCCGACGGCAATGGGGTGGCGTGCGATGGCCTGACGTCGGGATTCGCCCCCGCATTCTGGATGACCAGCCTTCCACACGGATTGTCTCAAGGTGTCCTCGTATCCATCGTCGATGGAGACACGTACGAAATCACCGTTGACGGGGAAACAAGTCGTTACCGGCTCTATCGCGCCGATACGCCTGAAGTTGGAGAGTTAGTGGAATGCGGCGGCACGAACGCCACCGAGTTTGTCCGCTTCGCACTCGGATTCAATGACACACCGGGCTTCGTCTGGATCGAAGAGGTCGGACAGCGCGATCGACACGGCCGGAGGCTCGCCTACGTTTGGTTCACAGTCGACGGACAACCCTATCTGCTGAATCACGTGTTGATCAACAATGGATGGGCGGAAAACATCGACTACGGGGACGACTTCGACCCCTATCCGACTCAACTCGGTTCGGCCGCTAACTTCGCCCAATCCCACCGTCTCGGTGTCTGGTCTCAATGTGGCGGCTTTGGCGTTGCGCTTCCCTCGCCTACGCCACTTCCGACCCAAGTGCCGCTTCCTACTCAGGTACCGGTTCCCACCGATGTTCCCTACGCTCCGCCAACCCAGGCGCCAATGAATCTGGGGGGAGGAAACTGCGATCCCAACTACACGCCCTGTGTGCCGAATGTCCCCTATGACCTCGACTGCGATGACATCAGATTCTCGGTGCAAGTGATTGGGTACGACAGGCATGGTTTCGACAGAGAAAATGACGGATACGGCTGCGAATCCTGGTAACCCCGCCATTCTCAGGACCCACGGTTCAGGACCCAGGCCCCGTACTCCAGCCCCAACCCGCTATCCTTCTTCCATGACTGCGAACTATCAGCACATGCTCATCTTCGATGGCGATTGCGACTTCTGCCAGGAATGGGCTGGCTGGCTCGCCCTGCGCGATGCCAGCACCCGCAAATTCCGTATCTGTCCGCGGAAAGTCGTCCCCAGCCCACCGATGACCCCATTGCTCATGGTCCAGTCGCGCAAGGCCGCCCAGCTCATCACCGCCGATGGACGCCAACTCTCCGGGGGACGCGCCGTGCTCTTCGCGCTCCGCGAAACCAACTGGCATCCCCGCCTCGTCCGGCTGCTGGAGCGTCGCCCCTTCGTCTGGATCGTCGAGCTCGGCTACAAGATCGTCGCCGCCAACCGGCCGCGTTTCGCCCGCTTCACGCCACGATGAGCGCCGTCGCGTACATCACTGCGATTCCCGCGGCCAGTCCGCCGAACGTCACCCAGCTCAACCCCGGCTCGCCGGCACGCTCCTGGCTGCGCCAGACGATGCGACCGACCTCATAGATCACCTGCACGATCGCGCCAACCCCAATCGCCAGGAAGACCGCGGTCCAGAACGGCGAGAAGGTAAACGCCCCGATCCACGTCCCCAGCACCGCTGGACCTCCCGCCAGCAATGCAAGCCCCACAAAATGCCGCAGGGGCGGGCGGTTCTCGACCAGCGGAGCGGCGACTCCGATCCCTTCCGTGACATTGTGCAACGTGAATCCGACGATCAGGAAGACCCCGAGCGCCGCTTCGCCGATCGAGAACGCGCTTCCAATCGCCAACCCTTCACCCAGATTGTGCAGCCCGATCCCGAGCGCAATCTGGTAGGCCAGCATGAGCGACGGATTGCGGGTCTGATGCAGCCGCTTTCCGCGCCGGTCGAGCCAACGGCTCATGGTAATCAGTAGTCCAGCCGCCAGGACCGCCAGCAGCGGCACCAGCACCGGCGTATCGAACGTGGCCGGCGCGTCCAGCGCCACCTCTTGCGCCTCCTGGAACATATCCACCACCAGGAAAAGCAACAATCCCACCGTCAACGCCAGGATGAAGTTCATCTTGGAGCGCCCAAGCCGCCGCATCAGCGGATACCAGAGCAGCCCAAGGGCCACCGGAATGACCCCTACATAGATCCCGATGAGTCCATACCGCAGCACCGTTTCACCGGTCAGATGCGGACTCTCGATCGCAACCGGAATCTCGGCTTCGAATGCCACGCCGGTCGAGCTCAGAATCGCAATCGCGTGCGTTTCCCCTTCGATCCAGGGATAGGGAATCGTCAGCGTTGCCCCTTCGCGACGTCCCAACGTCATATCGCCGTCCATGGTGAACGGCCAATACGCATCGTCGACCATCACTTGCGAGATCGTGATGGGATCCGGACCGTCGTTCATCACCGACAGGCGAATCTCGTCGGGCTCGGGCAACCAGACGCGTTGCACCGCCAGCGTTTCGATCGGCGGCGCCCCATTGTTCCGCAGACCGGCGCCGGTGCCCACGATGACGGCCAGCGTCAACAGCAGCAATCCGATCGGCACGACGGCATACAGCCAGGGAACCCCGCGACCGCTCGTCTTCGACAGGGCAACGGGCTCGCTGCTCATGCGGCTCCTCCTTCCTGCAGATCGAACGCGCTCATCCAGCCGAGCTCGGCGAACTCCGACACATGCGCGTGGAACATATAGAGCCCCGGCTCGTGATCGTCGTCGTCATAGCTGAACTCCAGAATCCCCCGCTGCGCCTGCGCCTGCATGATCGTGTCGACCGTGCGCAGATTCGGTTCGAGCTGCGTTCCGGTGTCGTAGTAGTCGAAGAAGTTGGCATGCAGATGGAAAGAATTGATCAGGTCGAACTCGGTCACATTCACCAGATAGATCCGCACCGGGCGTGACTTGTCGATCGCGATCGGGTGCCGCATGTAATGGAATGCCACTGTGTTGACCGCATACACATCGTTCTCGGCATCGAAGTTCGTATCGAAGGCGTTCATCACCATCACGAACTCCTGCCACTTCTCGAATTCCGGAGAGTCGGGATGCCGCTCGCGCGCTTTCTCCCCGCGCCGCGCCGGATCGGGATTCACAATGAACGCGCCATACAACCCCTTGTGGATATGCCGTTTCAACGGCGCGGTATGGCAGTGGTAGAGATGCACCCCAAACGGCTTGGCGTTGAACTCATACGTGAACATCGTTCCCGGTTCGACGTTCCCCCGCCCGATTCCCGGCACCCCGTCCATGTACGACGAATGGATCCCGTGGAAATGCAGCGAATGCGGGTGCGAGCCGTTATTGACGAAGTTGATCCGCAGCCGGTCGCCCTCGTTGCAGCGCAACGTCGGACCCGGCACCTGACCATTGAAGGTCCAGGCCGGAAAGTACAACCCCGGCGCGATCTCGATCTCCCGGTCGAGCGCCACAATGTCCCACTCGCGCACCGCCGTGCCATCCGCCATCGTCGAAACGTGGCCATAGTCGAACGCCGTGGCAAAAACCGAGGGATCGAGCCGATCCTCGTCGTAAACGATGTCCCCCACCGTTCCGCCGTTCGCCGCCACATGGTCGTCGCTCATATGGTCGGCGTCGTCCGTCTGCATGAGCGAATGCCCCGGAGGCATCCGCTCGCTCTCGGACGCCGACGAACCCCGCTCTTTCAGCAGCGGAACCGATACGCCCACCCCGCCAATGACCGCGCCACTCGCCCCGATACGCAACAGTTGCCGGCGATCCACGCGTTCTCCACCTACGATCATCTGAAAACCCTGTAGCTCACGAAATTGCCGAGCAACAGAATCAGATTAGCAAACATGCCGCGCAATGTATAGTCCAGGCTAAATCTCAAAACGCATCGCGGTGCGATCTGTCCATCGGATCGAACTTGGCGCCACCCCGGTATCCCCGCGTAGCCGCGGCCCTCCCTGGCCGCTCCACCCATTCCCCCATTCCCGCGTAGCCGCGGCCCTCCGTGGCCGCCCCGTCCAACCCGACCTCCCGGTCGAGAGGATCGCGTCCGGACGCTATCGAACCGTCACGGCGTTGGCGTCACCGTCGAGCTCGGCCCGTCGTCACGCCGGAGCAACTGCCACTGAATTGGCACAAACACCTGCCGCATGACCTGCTCGTAGTTCGCGCGCGGCGCTACCAGCGAGTAATAGGTGATCACGCTGAACGGCACAAACCCGGAGGTATCGACGATCAACGTTCCGTTGGTCAGCGCCAGCAATCCGTTGCTGTCGATTGCCGTCAACCAGGCAATACCGGTGGGAATCGCCGGTCCGGTGGAGAAACACAAGCGACTTCCCGCATACCCATCTCCCAGCATCCCACCCTCGGCTATCGCGATCGCCTGCTCGATCGAGATGACCACCCCCTGCAACGACCCAACCGCGTATTCCCATGCGGAGGTCGCATCGGGCGAAACCACTCGCGCGGAAAGCAACCCGCCAGTCTGGGGAACGTTCGATATCCAGATCGGAGCGGCATTCTGGGTGAACGTCGCGGCGTAGAGCAGCTGCGCGCTCCAGTCAGGCGGATAGAGAAACCAGACCGGACTATATGGCAAGGAAAATGGCAACCAGTCGGCTGGCGGCACGAGTTCCTGCAGCGTCAGTGTCTGTTGGCCCTCGAAGAGATCCAGAAAGAGCGCGATCCCCGGCTCCGCCAGACACCCCGCCAATTCGGGTCGCTGCTCAGTTTGCGCCCGCAGGATTCGTCCCGGACTAACCGCAACTGCCGATCCGAGCAAACCTCCGAGCATCGTGCGCCGGTTCATGTTGCCTCCGATCGAGACTCCTTTATTTCATTGCCACGACTACCCCTCATCCTACCTGAAGAAATGTCCCCCCATCGCGCGCCAGTTGCAGCACTGCGTCGCGTGGCAGTCCAAGCGCCAGCACCGCCGCAAACCCGGCCGCCACGACCCGCCCGCTTCCTTCGATTCGCCCTGGCAACGGCGCCGTCTCGAGTCTCCCCTCAGCCCAGTCGATGACCAGCTCGCTCGCGCCGCTCTTCGATTGCAACCAGACCGCCCGACCGCCATCCGCCCGGTGCCGGTCGATCGTGTCCGCGTCATCCGCGCAGCCGTAGAGCACCAGAGAAGAACCTGAGCCCCGCGCCAGCTCGACCGCTTGTGGCGCATTCGCCGCCACGACCAGCACTCCCTCAGGCGTCACTACCCGACAAATCACCGATTCCGCCTCCGGCAATCCCGCAGGAGCCATCCCTGAGAGCGATGTCACCACCGCCACATCGCACCGCTCGAACGCCAGCCCTTCCGCCACGATCTCATCCGGCCGAATCTCCAGCACCGCCATCTCCACCATGGGATGCAGCAGAATGCGACGCTTGCCCCGTGCGCCCGCACCGTCGATTCCCACAAGACTCCGATCGCCAAGCAGGAGTTCATCACCGACGGCAACACCCGTAACCGGTCCAAGCGCGGTCAACAACCGCCCGATCGCCCGGGTCACCGCACCGGTTCCACTCCCACCCGTCACCGCGACGAGCGGCACACGCACCGGCGCTCCCGGCGGAAAGAGCGATTCGATTACTGCCGGACCAGGATCGATCGCGCCCTCTGAAGTTGGGAACTGGATGAGCGCGAACCCAGTATCGCGATTGACTTCGAGTATGCCGCCGGATGTTTCCCATATCGACGCCTCGATATCCGTGGCCACCAGATCGACCCCAGCGATATCGAGCTCCATGGCCCGCACAGCCGAAACGATGATGGCCTCGTTGTCTGGATGCGTCTTGCCGGTCTGGATGATCGCCTCGCCTCCCGCTTCGAGATCGTCGATTCGTTGCAATTCCAACCGGAGTCCCGGGTGTGGCACGTCGTCCAACGAAAATCCCTGCTTGACCAGTATTCGTTCGGACGTCTCGTCGATGGCGATCGTCTTGAGCCGGTCGGACATCAGCGTTCCTCGTCGCGGATTTCGGTTCTCGATCTCCGCCAACTCCCGGATCGAATGCTCTCCGTCGCCCACCACGTGCGCGGCAATTCGCTCGGCAATCCCGACAATCCGGTCACCAACCACCAGCACGCGGTAGTGCCGTTCGGTCAGAAACCGCTGCACGACCACGGTTCCCGACCGGCTGATCCCAGCGGTGACCTCGAAGGCGGCTCGCACCTCTTCCTCGTTCCGCAAATCCAGATGCAGACCAGCCGAGTTTCCTTCGTCGTTCGGTTTGACAACGACCGGGAACCCAATCTGCCTCGCGTTGGCAACCGCCTGGCCGGCATCGCGCGCCAGCAACGTGTCGGGCACCGGCAACCCACACTCTGCCAGATAGTGCAATGAGAGATGCTTGTCTTGCGCGATGAGCGTGCCAAGGTAGGACGTGTTCGATGTGCTCGTATGGCGCAACCGCCGCCGGTAGACTCCATGTCCCAGTTCGCGCACCAGGCCGTGCGGGTCGAGCGACGTGATAGGGATCTCCCGCGTGCGCGCAGCCTCCAAAATACACGCCAGTCCAGCCGTTGGCCGCCGAGACGCCGAAACCGGCGCAAGACGTTTCGCAAACGCCTGCTCCAATTCCAGCGCCATTCGCACTCGGTTGGCGTCTGCACTTGCATTCAGCTGCTGCAACGCGATCCGAAGCGCCAACAGCCCCGTCTGTTGGTGCCCGCACTCGACCACGATCTCGCTGGTCCCAGCTTCTTCCAGCTCACGGGCGCCAAAGAACGAGACATTGTCGCCGGCAAGCCGCTGCAATCCGGCCGTCGCCCAGGCAAGCATCCACGGTGCGTCTACACGGTCAGGAATCGGTGGCAACGAATACGGGGTGAGCCGCGTTCGATCCAGACGTCGATCCAGGGCTTCGATCTCGAGATGCAACACCAGCAGACGATCGATGTCCGGCGTCTCTGCCGAAGCCCTTGCAACAATCCCCCACACGACGGGCCGGTCATGCCAAAGACTTGGCCCGTCGTATCCTCCTGTCTCCAAGATTCGGAGCGTCACATCATCCCTGAAGCACGCACTGATCCAGCGGAATCATCGCTGGATGCAGCCGATCAATGCGTGTCGCATCTGCCCCCGATACAAGTCCCATTGCAGCACTGATTGTCGTAGGTACACCCGTACGAGAGATACGGAATGCACGCAAGGCATTGGCCGTTGGAACACCAACTGTGAAAAGCGGTGCCGCAACTCTGAAAATCGAATCCCGCGGTAGCGCACTCGCCATTTGAGCACGCGACGCAATCGGGATCGTACCCAAGTTCGATACACGGCGATTCGTCGCTCCCGCAACATTGCGCATCGATGCACACGCCATCGCACTCGATCAAGCCCGCATTGCAAACACAACTGCCGTTTCCATCGCAGGTTTCGGTGGCGTTGTCGCAGCAACCTGTACCACACGCGCTCGTGCCTTCCGCGCAACACCCTTGTCCCGGAACGCAGCGATCGGCCGGGCAGCAGTCATCCCCATTCGCGCCGGCACAACACTCGCCGGGATTGTCACATCGGTCGACGCAGTACCTGACGACATCGTTGCAATACGAACACGGTTCCGTGCAGTCAGAACCGCTGGAACAGCACGTTTCTCCACTCGGAATGCAGTACTCACCGAAGCCATTGACGCAGCACTGGGGAAGATCGGCAGTGCACAACGAGCTGCATTGGCCCGTCCTCGGGTTGCAGGTTTCGCAGTCTCCACAATCGTCATTCGATTCACAACCAGAGAACGGCACACACGCGCCGTTGATGCAAACGTTTGGCAACAGGCAGCACTCGCCGTTGGCGCAAACACTCGCTATGGGCAGCCCACCCCCATCGGGCGTATTTGTCGGACAACAAAGCTCTTCGCCGTAACACGTACCGAAACAACACGCGTTATCGCAACACTCGGAGTACCCTGGGCTTCCGGGCGTGATCTCACCTTCGGTGCAACAATCAGGGCCGCACTTGGAAGGCGCGTCATCAGGACAGACACACTCCGATCCGTTCCAGGTTTGCCGGCCGGGACACCGAATCGGCTTGGGTGTTGGCGTCGGACGCCGCGCGGCATCCGCGTCGCCCTCCATCGCGACGCTTCCAACCAGCGCCGCTCCTCCCAGGCCGAGCATCCCCTTCAACACGCGGCGGCGGCTCGCCCCGAGAGCAACTGCCTTCACAAGCGAATCGAAACTGCGATCGTCCATGCCTTGCCCTCTCCGCGCGACGTGCCACTCCACGTGAACGACACCACACGCACATTCCATATGAATAGGTCCGCTGGGTTCGGTCCGATCATACTTCACAATCGCACCGAGCGGGTGATGCTTCCGCCGTCCCCGCCCCACCTACGGCCTTTGCACCGTCCCGTCTTTCAACCGAACCGGCGGCCACGCCCCATTGATCGAATGCTCCGGGAAGGGATATTTCGCCGCCAGCTTCTCGTCGATATCGATCCCCAGGCCCGGCTGCTCGTTCGACCACATCATGCCGTCATGTATCTCCGGCGTGCCCGGGAAAACCGCACGGGTCTTCTCTGGTGGCAGATACGCTTCCTGGATACCGAAGTTCGGCGTGTTCAGGTCGAGCTGCAAGTTCGCCGCATGCGCCACCGGCGAGGCATCCCCCGGTCCGTGCCAGGCCGTCCGCACGCCAAAGTACTCGCAATACGCCGCCAGCTTGCGCGCGTTGGTCAATCCGCCGATATCCGAGATATGCACCCGCATGAAGTCGATCAACCGATCCTTCACCAGATCGATGTACTCCGCCTGATTCACATACAGTTCACCCATCGCGATCGGCACCGCCGAATGCTGCCGCAGCAATGGGAAATAGCCGTTATCCTCCGGCGCGAACGGGTCTTCCAGGAAGAACAACCGATACGGCTCGACTTCCTTTGCAATGCGAATCGCCGTGATCGGCGGCACCCGTTCGTGGATATCGTGCAGGAACTCCACCTCATCGCCCATCGCCGCGCGCATATGCTCGAACAGCTTCGGCACGATACGCGCGTAGGCGTCCGGATCCCACGACTCCTGCTTCGGGTCGAGGTGGTAGGCCGCCTTCATGCTCTTGCCCGACACCCCGTACGTCGCCGAGTTCGGTACCGCCACCTGGCATCGGATATAGCGATATCCCTGCTCCCAGAACTCCCTGGCCGATTCCTCCACCTCAGCAAAATCGTTCCCCGAGGCATGCACGTAGACATTCGCCGCTCGGCGTGACTTGCCACCGAAAAGCTGGTAGACCGGCATCCCCGCCAGCTTCCCCTTGATGTCCCACAACGCCATGTCGAGCCCCGACAATGCATTGTTCAGCACCGGCCCGCTGCGCCAGTACGACGAGAGATACCCGGTCTGAAAAAGGTCCTCGATGTCATGCACATCGCGCCCGATCGCCATCGGCTTGATGTAGTGCTCGATCGCCTCCACCACCGCCATAGGCCGCTGGGTGAACGTCGCGCAACCCAGCCCATAGAGCCCCGGCTCGCTCGTCTCCACCTTCACGATGACCAGCCGGATGCCGTCTGGCGCAGTCAGGATCACGTTCAGATCCCGAATCCGCACCGGCTCCTTTCCCGCCGGCGCATATTTCGGCCACGCATCCGGGATGATCTGCTGAATCTCGTCCGGCTTCTCCGCCTTCGTCTGCTTCTTTGCCATCGGTGCCTCCGTCCCCCCATTTCGTGCTCGAGCGCGTGTCTGCCGGTAATTGTCAGGTGTGCCGGCCCAAACGATCTCCGTCAATCGTGTCATGCTGATCCCAGCGGCCCTGTTCCCCCTAAGCGCGCGGAACCCCTGGCGTCATGCCCACAAGGCGCCGTGATTCCCTTGCCAAATCTTCAGCTTCATTGCGCACTATTCGTGCAGGAGAACCAAGGTCGATGGGGATTTGCCATTGCCTCGCTCGCGGAAAAACAGGCACGTTGCACAGGTTGCTGCCGATGCTTGACAGCCCGCGAGCGCAATGGGTATAACGGCACCTCCAGTCTCGCTACGCACCGGAAGATGCCGGTGCTCGATCTCGCCGTTCTCTCTCGAATCAGCCCGGATCGGCCGTTTCTGCTTGCGCGAAAGGAGCACCTCGAAGTCCACTCCCGGTATGCTTACCGGCAGGTTTTCCGATCGATCTGTTCGAACCGCACCCGGCTCGTTGCTGAGCCAACAAGGAGCAAAGATGTCAACGCAGCGATATCGCGAACTCTTCAATAAGGAATTGAACCGCCGCAAGTTCCTCGCATATGGCGCAGCAGCGGGCGCCGGAGCCGCCTTCCTCCCCTCGGCCTTGACCCTGGCCCAGGACGGCACCATCGACACAACCGAATGGACTCCGGAAACCATCGTGGCGCAAGCCGGTACCCTCGAGGTCGATACCGCCGCCGAGGTCGCCAAGGTGGTGCCGCTCGACTATGCCGGCGAAGTCTCCTACTGGTACGTTGGTCCGGCCGATGCCGAACCGCAAATCACCAAAGACATCGACAAGGAATTTTGGGAAGCATTCGCGGCTACCTATCCCAACATCAAGGTCAACATCACCAGCCTGACCTATAACGACATGCTGGACCAGATCCGCACCGCCGCGCTGGGCAATGCCGCGCCGATGGTCGCCAAGATGCCGATCCTCTGGGGCGTCGAGTTCGCCGCCAAGGGCCAGCTTCAGGAATTCGGCCCAGCCGATGCCGGCTACCCGGTCGAGGAATACTGGCCAGGTGCCATGAAGTCGGTCACCTATGACGGCAAGACCTATGGCGTCCCCACCAACAACGAAACCATGGCCCTCATCTGGAATGCGGCCATCTTCGAGGAGGCCGGTCTCGATCCCGATGCGCCGCCGGCCACGTGGGACGATCTCGTCGCGTACTCGAAGCAGATCAAGGACAACACCGGCAAGGACGGCTACGGTCTCGTCGCCCGCGTCAATGCCGGCAACACCCCGTTCCGCTTCATGCCGGCCATGTGGGCATATGGTGGCGGCGCGCTCGACGAAGCTGCGGAGAACCCCACCTATGAGGAGATCTGGGTCAACAATGACGGCTCCAAAGCCGCGCTCCAGGCCTACTATCAGATGTACGTCACCGACAAGTCGGTGCCGACCTCTGCGCTGACCAACACCCAGACCGAGAATCAGGCGCCATTCATCGCCGGCACCCTCGGCATGATGATCGCCCATCCCTCCGAGTACGCGAAGATGAACGATCTCGCCGCCACTGCCACCGGCGCGGACAAAGAGATCGCCGATCAGGTCGTCGAGAACATGCGCTATGGCTTCCTGCCGGAAGGCCCCGATCGCCGCGCGGTCGTCTTCGGCGGATCGAATGTCCACGTCTTCGATCCTTCCGTGGTCGATGGCGGCAATGTCGATCTGGACGCCGCCAGGGCGCTCATCGCCTTCATGACCGGTCCGGAATGGTCCACCAAGCTCGCCTGGGTCGGCTCCAACCCCTCCAACATCCGCGGCTTCCAGACCATCTGGATGAAGGAACGGCTCGATTCGATCCCCAACCTCGATGTGACCACCTCCATGCTCCCCTACGGCATCCCCTTCCCGGTGGTCCCGGAATCGACCGAAATCATGAACATCATCGTGCCGGAGATGCTGCAGAACGCGCTCACCGAATCGATGTCGGTCGAGGACGCCGCCAACGATGCGGCTGCCAAGATCGAAGAACTGCGCGGCGACGGGCTCTAGTCGCCAACATCGCGTAACCAGAACCCGGCCGGCGACGGCAATCTCAACGGCGCCGGCCGGGTTCGCCTTCTCCCTCGTTCGGAAAGGACCATCCGCGCATGTCCGCGATCACCGGCGGCCAACCCACGGCTGACCCTCCACCGCCGAAGAAATCCGGCCCCGGGTTCTTCGGCCGGCTTGCCGCGCTGCCCGGCGATATCGCGCGCCATTGGAACGACTACCTCTACATCATCCCGGCTCTCGGCATCATGCTGGTGGTCATCGCCTATCCCATCTTCTACACGGTTCGCCTTTCCTTCTATTCCACTCCGGCGAACCTGGCCATGGAAGACAAGATCTGGGTCGGGCTCGACAACTACAAACGCATCCTGCAAAGCGATTCCTTCCGCAACGTGACCATGAACACGCTGGAGTGGACCATCCTCTCCACCGCGTTCGCCTATCTCATCGGGCTCGGCGCGGCGCTGGTGGTGCAACGCGAGTTCCGCGGCCGCAGCGTGGTGCGCGGCCTGCTCCTCATTCCGTGGGTAATCAGCTACGTCTCCGCCGCCTACATCTGGAAATGGCTCTATCACTCCGACTACGGGCTCATCAACGACACCCTCGTTCGCCTCAACATCGTCGATGACAACATCAATATCCTGGACAACATCCACCGCGCCCTCCCCGCATTGATCATCGCCAACATCTGGAAAGAATTCCCCTTCGCCATGATCATGTTGCTGGCCGGGCTCCAGGGCGTACCCGATCAGCTCCACCGCGCAGCGCGCGTCGATGGCGCCGGCGCCTGGGCTCGCTTCTGGCATATCACCATGCCGCAACTCAAGAGCGTCTCCGTCGTCACTGTCCTGCTCTTGTTGCTGACGAACCTGAACTCGTTCACCCTCGTCTGGATCATGACCGGCGGCGGTCCCGCCGGCTCCACCGACATCTGGATCACCCAGATCTACCAATTGGCCTTTGGGCGCACCCGCTTCGGCATCGCCTCGGCCTATTCGGTGATCCTCTTCCTGGTGATGATGTCGCTCGGATACTTCTATGTGAAAGCCCTCACGCGGGGCGATGAGCGACGGGAGGGCTAATGGGCGCGAACTACGAACGAACCGCTGGCTCGCGCAAGCGCTTCGATGCCTGGGGCATTGCAGGCTGGATCTTCCTCTTTTTTCTGATGGTCTTCACGCTCGTCCCGCTGGCCTGGATGCTCTCTACCGCGCTCAAGACCCAGCTCGGCGCGCTCCAGTTCCCCCCGCGCTGGATTCCCGCCAATCCAACGCTGGACAACTTCAAAATGCTCCTCGATCCGAACGACGACATCGGCCGCCGCTTCCTGCGCTACATGCTCAACAGCCTCTGGGTTTCGACTGCCACCACCATTGTTGGCGTCTGCGTGGCGGTCCCAGCGGCCTATGCCTTCTCCCGCTTCCGCTTCCCTGGGAAGAACGCCCTCTTCTATGGGGTGCTGCTGCGCAACATGTTCCCGGCGGTCATCTTCCTGATTCCGCTCTTCATCCTCATGCGCAACCTGCATCTGGTGAACAGCTACCTCTCCCTCATCATCACCTATCTCACGTTCGGTCTTCCGCTCTCGATCTGGCTGCTGAAAGGCTTCTACGACAACATACCCGTCCAACTGGAACAAGCCGCCCGCATCGATGGCGCCACTCGCTTCCAGGCATTCATCAAAGTCGTCATGCCGCTGTCGGCGCCTGGCATCGTCGCCACCGCGATCTACAGCTTCATCCTCGCCTGGAACGAATACGTCTACGCGCTCACCTTCATCACCGACGACCAGAAACTCACCGTCCCGGTTGGTCTGCAGCGCTTCTTCTCGGAATACGTCGCCAACTGGCCCGGCCTCATGGCCGCCGCCTTCCTCATGAGCGTCCCAGTCGTCATCATGTTCATGGTCCTGCAGAAATACTTCGTCCGCGCCCTCACCGAAGGCGCCGTCAAGCAATGAGCAGGCAGCACACCGCACGCAGCAGACAGTCTTGTCATCCTGAGCGCCAGCGAAGGATCTCCTCGCCGCAGCGAGTGCTGCTCGACGACGCGTTCACTACTTGGACACAAGACTCCGGACTCTGGACAATCGATCTGCATGCTGTCTGCTGCATGCCGCCTGCTCGTATCAAAGGGAACCGCCCATGGGCCGCGTAATTCTCGAGAACGTCGTCAAGCGTTACGGCGACGTCATCGCCGTCGACAATGTCTCCCTCACCGTCGAGGAAGGCGAGTTCGTGGCCCTCGTCGGTCCATCCGGCTGCGGCAAGACCACCACCCTGAATCTCATCGCCGGCCTGCTCGAGCTCTCCGATGGCAACATCTACATCGGCGAGCGGCTGGTCAACGACCTCGACCCCAAAGACCGCGACATTGCCATGGTCTTCCAGAATTACGCCCTCTATCCCAACAAGACCGTCTACAACAACCTCGCCTTCCCACTGCAGATGCGCAAGACTCCGAAGGCCCAGATCGACCAACGCGTACGCGAAACCGCCCGCCTGCTCAGCATCGAGCCCCTGCTCGACCGACGGCCGAAAGAGCTCTCCGGCGGCCAGCAGCAGCGCGTCGCCCTCGGCCGCGCCCTCGTGCGCAATCCGCAGGTCTTCCTGATGGACGAACCGCTCTCCAACCTCGACGCCAAGCTCCGCGTCCAGATGCGCGCCGAGCTCAAACGTTTCCATCAAGACCTCAACGCCACCATCGTCTACGTCACCCACGACCAGTTGGAAGCCGTCACCATGGCCGACAAGATGGCCGTCATGTCCGGCGGGCTCCTCCAGCAATACGACGCGCCCGATACCGTCTACAACCACCCGGTCAACACCTTCGTCGCCGGTTTCGTCGGCAGCCCCGCCATGAACCTTCTTCCGGCCTCGGTCGAAGTCGACGGAACCACCACCTGGCTGCGCAACGCGGACAAATGGTCGTACCAGCTCGACGACAAACGCGCCGCCATGGCCCGCGCCGCCAGCTCCGGAACCGTCGTCGCCGGACTACGCCACAACGCCATCGACCTCCACACCCAGGAGCGCGACGGCGCCATCCCCGTGCGCGTCTACACCGTCGAACCGACTGGCGACCTCACCTACGTCCACGGCTACCTCGGCGACGCCCTCATCGTCGCCAGCGTTCCCCCCTCGACCCACATCAAGGCCGACGACATCGTCTGGGCCACCCTCGACCTCCCCCACATGCACCTCTTCGACGGCGCCACCCAGCAAACCCTCGCTGGAGGAACCGCGTAGCCACCACCTCCCAAGGCTGCCCCGCCCAATCGGAGCGAAGGACCACTGTGTCCTCCTGTCTCATGTCCCTTGTGCTCTCGCATCCCGGCTTTGCCTGAGAAGCACGCTCTCCCAACTCCGGGAGAGGGATGCCAACCGTTCCTTGCCGCTCGTCCATCGACGACCGTAACCCTTTCCGAACGATTGCCGGCGCTCCGCTCCGAACCACCTGCGCGAATCTGCCGAACGCGCGTGGCTGTGCAACGCTTGGAGAAGCGATACGCATCGTTCATAGCCGTGCTTCGGAAAGGACAACCAAGATGATGCTCGCTACCGAATCGTCCGCCCCGCGTTACGATCGCCGCACCCTGATGAAACGCCTTGCCGCCGCAGGATTCGCCGCTCCGGTCATCGCCTCGATCGTGGCCGACGGCGCCTGGGCGCAGGATGCCGCCACCCCGGTCGCCGGCACACCCACAGCTGGCTCCGCGGCAGCGCTGCCCGAGCTCACCAGCCCGTTCACGATCATTCCCCCCAACGACGACCCGGCCAAATCCCTCGCGTCGATTGGTGTCGATCAACCGCTGATCGCGCACGGAGGATTCAACTTTGGCACCCCGCCGGAACTGGTGACCGACTTCGACGTTGCCAACGACGCCTTCTTCATCCGATCGCACGGACCATCGGCCCAACTCGACGATCCGTCGAAGTACACGCTCACGGTGGGCGGTCATGTCGATACCCCGCTTCAGCTCACCCTGGACGACCTGCGAGGGATGCCGATGCAGACCTACCAGTCATTCCTCGAATGCTCTGGCAACGGTCGCGGCTTCTTCAATCCCACCGCCAAGGGCGGTCAATGGCGCAATGACGCCATCGGCAACGCCGAATGGACCGGTGTGCCGCTCCACGTCGTCCTCGATCAGGCCGGGGTCAAGGACGGCGCCATCGATGTCGTCTCCCAGGGGGGTGATTTCCCCGAGATGCAACGTGGGCTGCCGATCGACGTCGCCATGGGCGCCGACACCATGCTGGTTCTGCAAATGAACGGCGAAGAGCTCCCCGCGCCTCATGGTGGGCCGGTGCGCCTCTTCGTCCCCGGCTGGGGTGGCATCGCCTCCACCAAATGGATCATCGGCCTCACTGTGCTCGATACCACCTTCCAGGGCGATTTCAACGTCGGCAACTACATCGTCATCACTGCTCAGAATGAGGTGCTCCGGCCGGTCCGTGAGATGCCGGTGTCGTCTGCCATCTGGACGCCCGCCTACGACTCCCAGGTGAAAGCCGGCCAGGTGCCGATCACCGGCTACGCCTGGTCCGGACTTGGCGCCATCGCCAAAGTCGAGGTCTCGACCGACAACGGCGTGACCTGGAACGACGCCACCATCACCGATTCGAGCGGCGAGCACTCATGGGCGCATTTCGAATACCTATGGGACGCCACCCCGGGACCAACCGGGCTGCTCACCCGCGCCACCGACGACCGCGCCACCTCACAACCGGGCGTCGCTCAATGGAACCAGCTCGGCTACCAATACAACGCCGTCCAGCGCGTGATGATCGACGTCACCGCCTGACGACAGCCCCTCGCGCTTACCCACCCGGCCAGAACGCACGCTCACGCCCTGGCCGGGTGGCCCATCTCCGCCCCTAAGCCCCGAGTCGATCCCGGCCCGTTGACACATCACAAGTCCCTCCTTGCGCGTACCATTGGAAGACGGCAAAGAGTCGAAAGCAAGAAGGGGAAGCCGCTTCTCCAGCCGTGTCGTTCGACGCTGACAGGGGCGATCGCAAACCATGACCGAACGAAACTGGAACGAGGACGAATCGAAGATCTTCATCGACCAGGGCAAGGTCTTCACCCCTCGCCGCGATGAACTGCGGGACGCGTTCCTCGATCTGATCCCGGCCGAACGCGACGAGGCCTTCCAGGTCGTCGAACTCGCGTCCGGCGCCGGTTGGCTCTCAGCCGCCATCCTGGAGCGATACCCCAACGCGTCCATCCTCGCGCTCGACGGTTCCGTCGAGATGCGTGCCGAAACCGCCCGATCGCTGGCTCCCTATCCTGGCCGCTGGGAAACCCGCGCGTTCGAACTACTCGACACCAACTGGCGCGCAAATCTCCCGAACGACCTGCGCGCCATCGTTTCCTCCCTTGCGATCCATCATCTGAAGGGAACTGCCAAGCGCGGCCTCTTCGCCGATCTGCACAGCCACCTTTCCCCCGGCGGCGCGCTCCTCATAGCCGATCTGGTCGAACCAGCCAGCCCCGCCGCCCTGCGCCATGCCGCCCGCGCCTGGGACGAGGATGTCGAACGTCAATCGCGCGAGCTCTCCGGCAGTCCGGCCTCCTGGGAGTTCTTTCGCGACGATCACTGGAATATCTACACCTGGCCCGACCTCGAAATGGACTTCCCCTCCCCCCTCGTCGACCAGATCGACTGGCTCCGTCAGACCGGCTACACCCGCATCGATATCCCCTGGGCGCGCGCCGGACACACCCTCATCGCCGCCTATCGCCCCTGAACGCCGAGCAAGACCCCGATCGTTCTGCCTGCTGCCTACCGCGTGCTGCGTGCCTTCTACGTCGATCTACCAATCCGCACCTTCTTATGAAGAATTACTGCATCCTACCGAGAGACAATCCCGGTCCCCGCTGCCACACTCAGCTTCAGTGAGGCGATACCCGAATCGCCCGGACATGAAAGGATCCGCCATCGCCAACCACCGGTCGTTGCAAGGAGCGTCCCTGCCGTCTCGCCGGGGCCTATGCCACGACCGCCCGATTCCGGAACGCCCCGCCCCCATCGTCGCGTGGGTGATCCCGTTGCTACCCAAAAGTTCGTCATCGTGTTGCTAATCGTTTCATTCGATAAGAGGAAAACCATCATGGAAACCATTTCATCCAATCTCTCCCGGCGTGCCTTCCTGCGCTCGTCCGCCGCCGCGACTGCTGTCGCCGCTCTGCCCCTCCTCGGCTCGAACGCATCCGCCCAGGACGAGGAAGTCGCCGCGGCCGCATCCGGCTTCTATCGCACCACCGACTACGTCAACTTCCGCACTGGTCCTGGCGCCGACTACGGCGTCATCCGGGTCCTTCCACCCCAATCGCCGCTCCAGGCTGTCGGTCCGGAAAGCTACGGATTCATGAAAGTCTCGAATCAGGGCACGATCGGCTGGGTGCATGCCGACTACGTTGCCACCGGCAATGGAGGAAGCTCCGACATTCCGCAAAGCCTCGGCTACAAGACCACGTCTGCCTATGTGAACATGCGCAGCGGTCCCAGCACCGGATATTCCGTCATTCGCACGCTCCCGCAAGGGACGAGCGTCGAAGTCTTCGACAGCTTCCAGGGCAACTTCCAGCTCGTTGGCTACGCCCAGCAGCTCGGATGGGTCTCGCTCGACTATCTCTCGGGTGGAGGGGGCGATGGCGAAGGCAATGGCGGCCCGATCGGGCAACTGCGCGTCACCTCGGCGCTCAACCTGCGGTCGTCCGCATCGCTCTCGGCGCCTGTCCTCAGGGTCATGCCCGCTGGAACCATGGTGTGGCCTTCTGACCAGCTGAGCAATGGATTCCGCTACGTCGAACTGGTCGATGGCTCCGCCGCCGGCTGGGCCTACGATTCCTATCTCGCCTGACATTCCTTCCGCAGCTGCCAGCAGCCCGTCTCTCCGTTGGAGAGACGGGCTGCATTCGGCGTGAGTTCGCCCGCATAGCCCCAATTGATGCCCTCCAGCAGAGCATGGCGAGGGGAATCGCGCCTCACGGTCACAACACGTCATTCGCCCGATCGTTCCGCCAGACCAGCCGATGCCTGCCTGTCACTCTGATCGGCCATCTTGACCGCAAAGGCACAATTACCCGCGTACGAACGCGGGGATTTCCCGCTTTGCAGGGTTCCCAAAACAGGTGTACGTGCGTATAATGGCCCCTGACAGCGATGAAGGGCGCTGCCAGACGACGGAATGGGGGCTTCCGCATGCAAATGCGACTACGACACATCGTTGCCATTGTGGCACTCTTGGCTGGACTGCTTGTCACGCCGCTCGCCGGATCGATGCCGGCCGCTGCCCAGGACAACACCACGCGCACGATCGCGCTCGATGTCTATCGTTGCCCTCCGGGCGTCACCCTCCAGGCCATGGTCCCCGACGACTGCATCCCCATCACCAGTGGGGTCGATGTCATCCTGACGGCCATCAACGGCGCCATCGCTCCGCTCACCATCAGCGACGCCGTGCTGGACGGCAACACCTTCCGCTGGACCACCACGTCCTCCGGCTCCGCGACCGATGAATGGGGCTTCAAGCACAGCACTCTGCCCGACGGCACGTCCGCCTTCCTGGTCCAGGGCGAAGGCGTCGCCTCCGGGCAATCCGCATCCTTCGACTATCGCTTCACCACCAGCGCGGCCAGCCCTTCCGCCTCGCTCGACATGTACCTCCTGATGTCTGCCGACGCACCCGTGATCGAGCCTCCCGCCACCGAGAACACCACCGCCGATCCTCCAGCGGAACCGGCTGCGACCGAGGAGCTTTCCGAGGTCACTCCGCAACCGACTGCCGGGCTGCGCCCTTCGCCAACCGCCACCACCGCTCCACCTCCCGCTGAGGCTCCGTCGGTTGACGACAGCGCTGTGGATGAACCGGTCGATTCCGCCGCGGACGAATCCGTTGCGCCTGCCGATACCGGAGATGTCTTCGTTCCCGGCGATCAAGTGGTCGTCGCCGAAGGTCCGCTCAACCTGCGCTCGGCCGCCGGCACCTCTTCCAGCTCGCTCGGTTCGCTCGCAATCGGCACGCAACTCACCATCGTTTCCGGACCGGTCGCCGCCAATGGCTACAACTGGTATCAGGTCACCTCGTCATCCGGGCAGACCGGCTGGGTCATCGTCGATGCCCTCCAGATCGTGCCCGACGCCAATGCCACCTTCGCGATCGGCGATCAGGTCTTCGTGTTCGACGGACCGATCAATCTCCGATCCGCCGCCGGCACCAGTGCCCCGGTGATCCAGTCCATTCCCCAGGAAGCCGTGCTCACCATCCTGAGCGCCCCCTCGGCCGGCAACGGCTACACCTGGTACCAGGTGCAAACCGCCGAGAGCGCCACTGGCTGGGTCGCGGCCGATTTCCTCCAGAAGGTGAATCAGCCAAATCCGTCTCCAACGGCGACTCCCGGCACGAACCCGTCTCCCAATGGGGACTTCGCCGCAGGCGATCGCGCGGTGGTCGTGGACGGACCTGCCAATCTGCGCAGCGCGGCCGGCATCAGCAACTCCGTGGTCGCCGTGCTCAAGACCGGAGATCTCCTGACCGTCACAGGCGGCCCATCCGCTGCCGATGGCTATACCTGGTACCGCGTCACCGCCGAATCCGGCAGCTCCGGCTGGGTTGCAGGTGAGCTACTCGACAAGGTCGGTTGGTCCACCGGCGACGTGGTCTATGTCACCACCGATTCGCTCAACGTGCGCAGCGAAGCTGGTGTCAATAGCACCGTGCTCGACACCATCTTCGAAGGCACCATCGCGGTGATCACCGGCGGTCCCACCAATGTCGATGGCCGTGACTGGTACAAGATCGATGTCAGCGGTGTCGTTTCCGGTTGGGTGGCGGCCGAATATCTGGCTCTTTCCGATGCGCCCCCGGTCACCCCGCCGTCCGGAGCCTTCGGAGCCGGCGACTGGATCTTCGTCTCCGATCCACCGCTCAATCTGCGCGCCACCCCGAGCACCAGCGGCCAGATTCTGGCCAGCCTGACCGACGGCGACGGAATGCTCGTCCTGGGCGAAACCACAACCGCCGACGGGTACGACTGGAACCAGGTCGAGAATGCCGGAATCACCGGCTTCGTCGCGACCGACTACGTTACGGGCGGGTTCGCCCTCGGCGAGGTCGCAGTCGTTGCCGACGGGCCCGTCAATCTGCGCTCCGCCGCCGGCGCCAGTGCAACCATCCTGCAAAGCCTCGCGCAGGGCGCCCAAGTGAGCGTCCTCAATGTCAATCCGCACGTGATCGATGGAGTCTACTGGTTCCAGGTCACCACAACCGATTCGGTCACTGGCTGGGTGGCGGGTCGGTATCTCGGTCCGGTCACCGCCTAGAGGGCTTCGAACCGGACACAACGGAATGGTGCAGACGCCCGGGACCTCCCGGGCGTTTGCGCGTCTTGCGCGTCTCTGTTCGATCCGAACCCCGCCAATCCCGATATGCCGGCCCGGAAGAGTGGCGACGCTTCGCCCCATCTCGTGCGTTGCTCACGTAACGGGAAGCTCGTTTCGATGCAACGCGAGCTGCGTCCTCCAAAGGCGGAACAACGGTGGCCAACGGAGATCGACTGCAGGCTCGATGTCGCGTTCTGCCAGGATCGACGCCGCGATGCCGCTTCCCCGCTCGAACGCCGCATACGTCATGCGCATCCCACGGAATCGCCACTGGTCACGTTCCGGAAGATTCGTCTGAAAATAGGCTGCCCGCTCGGTCCGATAGGCGGCCGAATAGACCTTGCGGCCTGGCTGATGACGTTCGAGCCCAACATAGATCGGAATCCGCTGGAAGGTGGCGGTCTCTCGCAATCGTCGCCACAGATCGAAATCCATCACATAGTCCAACGATTCGTCGACGAACCCGGCCGCCAGGACCGTGCGGCGGAAGAAAACCGCTGGCTGAAAAAACGGTGTGACGTACCCCGAGAGGGCGCGTGAATAGGGAGGCGCCCACAAGACCTGCAAGACGGTATTCGTGGGCCCAACGAGAAGAGAATGTCCATACACCACATCGACGTCGGGGCGACGCTTGAAACAGTTGGCCGCCAACTCCACCGCGCGGCGATCGACATAGCCATCGTCAGCGTTGATCCACCCCACAATCTCCCCTGCACTCGCGGCGAGCGCTTTGTTCAGCGCGTGAGACTGTCCCGCATCCGGTTCACTGACCCAGATCAATCCCGGCCGCGAATGCGCGGCCAACACCTCGACGCTTCCATCGACGGAGCCACCATCCATCACCACATGCTCGATCTGGGCATAGCTCTGTCTGGCCACGGACTGGAGATTGTCCGCCAACCACTCCCGCTGGTTGAGTGAAGGTGTCAGGATCGAAACCAGCATGTGCCGCATCGAAGAACGACGGGACGATCCACGAATACCCGTCGCGGCGCTGCACGGTCGCTGCTAGAGCAGCGCTTGCCCAGCCACCACGATCGCAACCAACAGCATCAGCACGAACACCGACGTGCCGCAGCCGATTTGCTTTCCCTGCATCGTCGGCAAACTACCCCGTCCACGGCTCGTCGTCTTGCCAAAATTCGGATCGTCCGAGCGTTCGATCTCCACCTGAGACCCGGTCGTCGGCTCCTCGTTGGTCTCGGACTTCTTCGGAAACAGTGGGCCGTTGCTCATCTCGTCTCCTCCACTGCGATTGAATACGGCTGACCGCTACCGCAGTTTCTCACCTGCGCTCAGTTTACGCACGGTTTCCTCGATGCGCCGTTGGCGCGTCTCCGGCCGCTTGGCGTCCTCGATCCAGCGGACATATTCGCGCCGGTGACTCGGCGCGAGTCGATCCCAGACCGCTTGCGCCTCAGGATTCGCGCCCACCGCGGTCGACGCATCCTCTGGCAACTCGACCACGCGCGGCTTCGTATCGAGCTCGATGCGGACATGCACGCGATCGCCCACGGTTACCCCGAGCTGTGCGCGCACATCGCTCCGGATCAGCAACATGGGGCAATCACCGCCCATCATCGCCAGGATGCCCTGATATGGCGCCGTCCCATTGAAAGTCGCATTGATCGGCACAAGGTTCCCCTTGCCGTAGGTTTGCTTGAGATTCAGCGGCACATCCACCCACGTGCCCCCGCCTTCGCCAAGCACCTCCGCATCGAACTCGATCGGTCCAGGATCGATCAACCCGCTCATCGTCACTCCTCCAGCTCCATGCGAGTCTCGTCGCTCGAACGCAGCGCCACCACAAGGGCAGCGGCGCCTGCCGCCATCACAGCGCCCAATACATGAAAAATCGACTCGTAGTCGTCCGTCCGCGAAAGCACAACTCCGCCGATCAATGCGCCCATCGCGCCGCCAAACCCGACTGCCGCGGACGACAACGCCATCACGGTACCGCGAATCGCTGCCGGACGCCGCAAGAGCAAGGTGTTCAGCCCCACATAGGCAAACGATGTCGCAAGATGGAGCAATGCGATCCCGGCAATCAACCCGGTGGTCGTGCGAAAGACGACACCGCTACCGAGCAATGCCAGCGCGATCCCGGCCGCGCCCGCAATCGTGATCCACCGCACCGGCGCCCGATGCGAAAGCGCCGGCGCGAGAAAGTTGCCTGCCAGCTCGAATACGCCCCCAACCAGAAAGAGCAAACCAATAAGCCGCGCGTCGCCGTCGAAATCGCGCTCGACATATGCGCTGTAATACGTCACCCATCCGATATACGCCACGAAGATGATCCCGCCAACCACGATCAGCACCAGCGCGGCCCGGTCTCCTCGCATGACCTGACGCAACGCACCGCTGTCGATCGCTTCCCCATGGCTCTCGTCTTCGCCATGTTCCCGCACGCCCCTCGGCAGCAGACTCGTGCCAGCCAGGGCGAGACCCATCGGGATGAGCAAACAGGCCATCGCCCAGCGCCAGCCGAACAGACCGTTCAGCCAAGCGACCATCGGCAATCCGATCATGGTGGCAATCGTCGTGCCCGATGCTACGATCCCCACCGCGCGCCCTTGCCGTTGTGGGTCGCGCACCACCTCCCCGGCAGCGGTGAAGCAATTCGCCACCAAAGCCCCCGCGGCAATGCCGGTGATCACCCGGGCAACCACAATCACCGCAAAGCTCGGCGCCAGTGCGGCGAGCGCCACACCGACGCAGAGCAACGCCAGTTCAGCCCGCAGCCACGTTCTCCGCGGATATCGGTTCATCCACGGCGCCGACACCAACGCCGAAATCGTTCCCACCACACCCTGGATCGTCGCCAGTTGCCCGGCGGCGCTCTCCGACACACCGAAGGTCGTGGCGATCGACGTCAGCAACGGGCTGAGCGAAACCGACAGGCTGACATAGGCGAAGGTGGTCAGCGCCAGCATCCAAACGATGAGTTCGACACGCCGATCCGAGATCGTTTGCGCATCGTCGCTCCTGGTTATCCGCACAGACCGCCCCCAACGCTTCCCATAGACCGCCCAGGTTTCCTGCGTACGTCCAGAACGGCTAGAAGTGTACGGTCACATCCTGCTATGATGAGGCTACCCCCGTAACCGTTCGATACCCCGCGCAGTCTGTCCGGCAACGCGCGCACGCGTGTGGCCAGGCATTTCGGATATCCGCACGTTGCGCGCGGTGGCTGCCGCGAACGCCGTGCACCAATCCGCGGTCGAACCCTGCGGCCGCGAAGAACGAAGAGGGGAACGATGAACCATCGATTACGCGGAGCAATCGGCTCGCTGGCACTGGCCGCTTTGCTCGGAGCATCGCTGACCGGCATTCCGGCGCGATCCATTGCAGCACAGGACACTCCAGCCGCGACGGAAACACCGCAAACCGAGGCCGATGCGGCCGCTGCGGCGCTCTCCACCGGCAAGTACCCCTATGGCACCGAGCTCATGCTGCTCAACGGTCAGGCCAGCGTCAAGAACGCGGCCGGCTCAGAAGCCGCCACCCTGACCGAGATCGACGAAGGCGCCACGGTCACCGTCCTGGCCGGCCCTGAGCCGATCGGCGGAGTCGACTGGTATCAGGTCGAGACCGAAGGCGGCATCACCGGTTGGATCGCCGCCGATCAGTTCGGCATCGCCAAGGGTGGCGCCCAGCTCGCCCCTGGCACCGAGCGCGAGATCGTGGCCGATTCCCTCAACCTCCGCGCCGAAGCCGGCGCCTCATCCGAAGTCATCAGCGGCTTGGTCGAAGGTGACCTCGTCACCATTGTCAGCGGACCGGACGTGGTCGACGACCTCGACTGGTATCAGGTCGATACTGCCTACGGTGAGCAGGGCTGGCTTGCCGGCGTCTATCTCGGCCCGGTTCCCGGCGCAGCCAGCAGCGCAACGACAACTGAAGCCGCGGCGGGCGCGCAATCGTCCGAGACACCTGAAGCCACGGCCACACCAGAAGCCAGCGCCGCCACCGCATCGTCCACGTTCCCAACGGGCTCCTATGTCTTCATCGCGGGCGATGGCGAATCGGTCAACCTGCGCGCCGATGCCTCCGTCGACTCCGATGTCGTCAGCCAACTGGCCGACGGCGCGGTCGGCACGGTGAACGACGCGCCCGTTCTGGGTGGTGACTATTCTTGGTATCCCGTCACCTTCGGCGCTGGTGACGCGGCCGTAACCGGCTATGTCGCGGGCGACTTCCTCACCGGTGGCATCACAGTTGGCGCGGCAGCTCAGGTGTCAGACGGTCCGCTCAACGTCCGGTCCACGGCCTCCACCGAGGGCGATCCGCTCGGCCAACTGGAAACCGGCGCGACGGTCACCGTCGTCAGCGGTCCCACCGAAGCCGAAGGTCTCGTCTGGTTCGAAATCTCCTCTGGCGATCTCACCGGCTTCGTCGCCGGCCAGTACCTCAGCGCCCCGAGCGCATAAACCAGACCATCGATGCTCGATATTGAGGGGGCGCGGTTCGCTCGAACCGCGCTTCTTCGTTTGTAGTGCTCTTGCGATTGGTGAGACGAGAAGTCGTACGGAATCCGGGCAATTGTCGAGGGAGGCTAGACCAGCGTTCCAACGGTGGAATCCCACGGAGGGCCGTTCGCTCATCCCTGAGCATCACATCGGATTTCGTCAGGATCAGTCGGACGTGCCGAAATCGTTTCCGCCCCTCCAGCCACACCAACACGCTCCCTACAATGCCGCTGAAATGGCGTCCTCCACTGCCATCTTCAACCCCAGGAAGATCGGGGTATCCAGCGCCGTGTATTTGCGCACCTCGGCCGCGCGCAGCCGCTGCACCATCTTGACCAGCGTCGCCGGGTCGTCGTCCTCCAACGCCACGACGAACTCCTGATCGGCGATCCCGAAGGAATTGATCGTGTTGGTCGAGATGGATGGGTATTCGTGCCCCATCTTGCCATGTTCCACCATCAACCGGCGGCGCTCCTCGAAATCGAGCAAGTACCACTCCGGTGTCTTGGTGAATGGATAGACGCTCAAATAGTCCTTTGGAGGAATCCCGCGCAGAAACGCGGGACCGTGACTTGGATCGTACTGCGATGCCGACGCCGTGCCGGCATAGACATGCACCTGGTCGAAAAACGCGGAGAACGCCGAACTGTGCAGATCTGCGGCCAACGCATGTAACTTGCGCATGTCGTCCGCCACCACCCAGAAAATCAAGTCCGCGCCGGCGCTGAACCCAAGCGTGGAATAGGCTGCGCGCAGGGTCACATCTTCCGCATGGTCGTCGAGAATCGTCGCCGTCTCGATCGGGATCGCGGCGGCATCGTCCGGCTCCAGCTCGAACCGCGCCTCCGTGGCGCGATAGAGCCAAAAAGCGGCAAAGGTCGAGACGGTCGTCTGATCGGTCATGAGTCTCTCTCCAGCGCGGCCGCCAGTATGGGCGAGGCCGCAATTCGATGCGCGAGTTCAGTGGCGCTGCGCGTCACGTCCGGAATCCCCGGCCCGCGAAACGGCGCTCCCGTAACGAACAACCCTGGCGGCAGGCACCCTTCCAGCGCTGCGACTGTATCCAGATGTCCGAGCCGGTAGATCGGGCTCCCTTCGGTCCAGCGCGCGATCCGCACGATCTCTGGATCCCCGGTCGCGCCAACCGCCCGCTCCGCAAAGCGCTTCGCCGTCTGCAAGAGCGCGTGGTCGTCCAACTGCAATGTCTGCGGCGACCGATAGCCTCCAAAGAAAAAGCGCATCAGGCTCCATCCTTCTGGCGCGCGGCTAGGGTACTTGCGCGACATCACCGTGACCGCGTTGAACGGTTGTCCTTCGCGTTTCGGCATAACCAGGCCGTAGCCTGAGAGCGGCCGGTCGATCTGGCGATCTGGCCACGCCAGCACGATCGCTCCCGATGCCGCCACCTTGAGCCGTTGAAGCCATTGGCGCGTTTCGGGCGCGACTTGCGGCAACAGCGCCCGAGCGGTCGAAAGCGGAGCGGCCATCACTACCGCGGACGCACGCAACTGCTCGCCTGTAGTGAGCGTGACGCGATAGCCCCCTTGCGGCAACCGTTCCAGCAGTTCCACCCGGCTCCGGGTGCGCACGACCGAACCGAGCGCGTCCCTGAGTCGATCGGTCAGACACTGCACCCCGCCAAGAGGGGCAAAGAACGGCGTCCGATCCGCTGGCGCCGGCGTGCTTCTTGCGCCTTCGATGACGCTGCCATGCGCCCGCTCCAATGCCAGGAGATGCGGAAACGCCGCGCGCAGGCTGAGTTCATCCGGGTCGGCGTTGTAAATCCCTGCTAGTAGCGGCTCTGCAACGACATCCAGATACTCTTGCCCAAATCGCCTGCGCGCGAAGCTGCCCAACGTTTCGTCTTCATCGCTCTGGCGCGCCGGTATGTTCGGTTCCTGCAGGGCGCGCAGCGCACCCTGACGGGAAAGCAACGGCGATGCCAGCAATGCCTCTTCGTCTGTCGGCGCCAGCACCGTCAATCCTCTTGGCAAATCAACCGGGCGCCCATTGCGCCACAGCGCAGTCGGGTTCTCAGCTGGCTGCACCGAACAGAGCTCGGCCTCCATTCCCAGGTCGAGACAGAGCTGCTTTGCCCATGGCTTGGAGGCGAGCAGTGAATCGGCCCCCAGCTCGATGACGAACTCTCCCTCTGCGTGCGCCAAGCGTTCGGTACGGATACGTCCTCCCGTCCGGTCCGTTCCTTCCAGCACAACGATCGACGCCTCTGGACGCCGCTGCGCCAGCCGCCAGGCGACCGTCAACCCGGCCACACCGCCGCCAACCACGATCACATCCCGCTGTTCGGTCATCGGACCTGATGGACGTAGTCGACCAATCGGCGCACGTTGTCCACCGGCGTCTGTGGAAGCACCCCATGCCCCAGATTGAAGATGAAACGCTGGTCGCCACTGACCTGCCGAAAGACCTCGTCGATCTCGCGTTGCAGCACCTCCCACGGAGCCAGCAACGACACTGGGTCCAAATTGCCCTGCAGCGTGATCCCAGGTCCCAAGCGTTTACGAGCTAGCGACAAATCGATCCGCCAGTCGACTCCGATCACCGTTGCGCCCGAGGTGGCCATCAACTCGAGCAAAGGTCCGTTCCCGACTCCGAAGAGGATGATCGGCTTCCCGGCTTGCGCGGCAATGGAGATCATCTGCTGCACATACGGCAGCACGTATGCCCGGTAATGATGAGGCGCCAACTCACCCACCCAGGTGTCGAAGACATTGAGCACGTCAGCGCCGGCCTTGGCCTGGGCGAGCAAGAAATGACCCGCGGTCGTCGCCAGTTTGGTCATGAGCTCATCCCAGAGCTTTGGCTCGGAGAGCATCAGAATCCGGGTGTTCTCGTGATAGCGGCTCTTGCCCCCCTCTACTGCATAGCAGGCCAGGGTAAATGGCGCGCCGGCGAAACCGATGAGTGGCAATCCGCGGCTATCCAACTCGGGACGCAACAGCCGGATCGCCTCGAGCGTGCCACGCATTGTTTCGCGAGGATCGGGAGTATTCAGAGCGAAGATATCAGCCGCGGTGCGCACTGGATTGTGGATGACCGGTCCTTCCCCCTTCGAAAAGGAAAGTTGAAGGCCCATTCCAACCAGCGGCGGCAAGATGTCGGAAAAGATGATGGCCGCGTCGAGATCGAACGCGTTTACCGGCTGCAGCGTGACCTCGACCGACAGCTCAGGGTTATTGATGATCTCGAGCAGCGAATGCTTCGCGCGCAGCGCACGGTACTCAGGCATGTATCGCCCGGCCTGGCGCATCAACCACACCGGGGTGACATCGGTTGGCTCGCCGCAAATTCGTCTGAGGAACCGGCTCTTTGCCACCGGCGGCGCGCTCACACTCACCCGTTGCTCCAGCCCGCAACATCTTTCGCGAAGTAGGTGAGGATCATGTCAGCGCCAGCTCGCTTGATACCAATCAGCGATTCCATGGCGCATCGCCGCAGGTCGATCCAGCCATTCGCCGCAGCGGCATGGAGCATAGCGTATTCCCCACTCACCTGATAGGCCGCAATGGGCAGATCGAACGTGGCTCGCAGATCGCTCACGATGTCCAGATACGGCAGCGCAGGCTTGACCATAATGATGTCCGCGCCTTCGGCCACATCCAGTTCTGCCTCGCGCATTGCCTCGCGCCGGTTGGCGGGGTCCATCTGGTACTGCTTGCGGTCCCCAAAGCTTGGCGCGCTTTGGGCTGCCTCGCGGAACGGTCCGTAGAACCCGCTGGCAAACTTGGCTGCATAGGCCATCACCGGAATATGCTCGAATCCCGTCTGATCCAGCGCAGCGCGAATCGCGCCCACCTGGCCGTCCAGCATCGCCGAAGGAGCGATCATGTCCGCCCCGGCTTCCGCATGCACCACCGAAGCGCGCGCCAGCAGTTCCAGGGATGGATCGTTGAGCAGATAGCCGTGCGGCAAGCTGGCATCGAAGTGGGCGCTCTCAGGAACATTGATCAATCCGCAATGCCCGTGATCGGTGTACTCACAGAAGCACATGTCCGAGATCACGATCATCTCCGGATTGGCATCCTTGATTGCCCGAATCGCGCGTGGCACGATGCCATCTGGATTGAAGTTATCGGAACCGCAATCGTCCTTGGACTTTGGGATGCCAAAGAGCATCACCGCGTGAATTCCCAGCTTGCCCAGACTCGCTACCTCGGGCCCCAACCGGTCGATCGACCAATTGAACTGTCCGGGCATCGAGCCGATCGGCCGCTGGATATCGGTCCCCTCGCAGACGAACAGAGGCAGAATCAGATCTGACGGCGAGATCCGATGCTCACGCACCAGTTCGCGTATCGCGGTGGTCCTCCGCAGGCGGCGTGGCCGGTCGATCGGAAACCCCGCCGTCTCAGCCGATGGCCGAGACGCTATTGCTATCCCCACAGTCGCCCTCCTTGCCGGCGAGACGCCACCACGTCACTCAACGCATCCAGGAGTCCGTGCAACGTATGCTCCTTGGGACTAAACGCCCGCAACATGTTTTCCGAAATTGCCCGGTCCCTCGTTCGTGGACCAATACAGGCAATCGGCACTTGCCGTGTGTCGTCGATGTTGCCTTCCTCTTTCATGAGCCGTTTGACAAAGCCGGAGACCGCCGACGGACTCGTGAAGGTAATCGCCCCCACTTGTCCATCCTTCAACAATGTGCCGGCATCCACTCCGCCTTTGCCGACCACCGTGTGATAGACGACCATGCGCGTTACCAACGCGCCCTTCTCGGTTAGAAAGGAGGCCGGTTCCTCGGACGCTCGGTCTGACACTGGCATCAGCACGCGTTCGCCCTCATGAATCGGACATTCGCGCACCATGGAATCCGCGTCGAACGATGCCGGAGTGAAATCGGCGTCGATGTCGAGACGCTTCTTGAGTGAGACGGCCGTGGCGGTCCCAACCGCGGCGAAATGTGGCGCTGTCACACGCGCCCGATCGATACCAACGGCAGCGATCCGATGCGCCAGCATCTCCACCGCGTTATGCGAGGTGAGGCAAATCCAATCGAACGATTGCTGCGACAGCACCGCATCGAACTCCTCGATCTTGGAGACGGGTTCGATAGCGATACACGGGTACGACAAAGGAACTGCGCCCTGTGCGCGCAGCAGATCGTTCAACTCACCCGCTTGGTGCGTCGAACGTGTATTGACCACCCGCAAGCCTTCAAGTGCGTTCATACCGCTGTCGCCGCCAACAACTCGGCCGCGCCAGATTGCAATGCTTCCAGCGCCAGCGCGGCGCCCGCGGCCATCGCTCCCGCTTCATCGAAGATCTCCCGCTCCAGCATGACATCGACCTGGCTCGACCCGTCGAGCGCCACAATCCGTCCTCGCAACTGCAACGTATTGCCGGTCAACTCACCGTAACAGGCGATCGGCGCTGAGCATCCGCCGCCCACCCCGGAGAGAAACGATCGTTCCGCGCTGGTCGCCAGACGAGCAGCGACATTGTCGATAGCTGCCAGCAGTGCAATCGATTCGGCGTCGTCCCGGCATTGCACGCCGAGCGCCCCCTGCCCCGGCGCGGGCAGCATCAGATCCAACGGCAATTGCTCGATCGCGGCATCGAGGAGCCCAATTCGCTTCAGACCGGCGCTCGCCAAAACTGCTGCGTCATACATCCCGTTGGGATCCATCGTCTTGCGAATGCGGGTCTCGATATTGCCTCGGATCGACACCGGCCGAAAGTCCGGCCGCATCCGCAGCAACTGCGCGGCGCGCCGGTGACTGCTGGTGCCAATCACGGCATGTGCTGGCAACTCGAGCACGGGGACCCCGGAGCGGCTGACTACCGCGTCTGATACGTCGACCCGCTCCGGAACTGCCCCAATCACAATGCCCGGCGTCGGCTCGGTCGGCAAATCTTTCAAGCTGTGGACCGCCAGGTCGATCTGTCCCACCCGCAGCGCCTCTTCGATTTCGAGCGTAAAGACGCCCTTGCCGCCAATTTCGGGGAGCGGGGTATCGATCGTGAGGTCGCCGGTGGTGGTGATCTCCGTAATCGAGATTTCCCGATCGGGATGCGCCAATGCCAATCGAGCACGAACCAATTCAGCCTGCCGGAGCGACAGTCGCGAGCCGCGCGCTCCTATCCGAATGTGGTTCCCGAGTGCCATTGAATGCGAATCCTGATCCAGGCAGGATAGTGGCGCGTGCGCCAGTGTATCCATCTGTTTCAAAGTCATTCTAGCCGATGAAATGCGGAAAGCTTACGTTTTGCCCGGCTTACGAGCGTGTAGCCGCAATCGCGGGAGCCGTTGGGCGCCCTGTGCCGATCAGGCAGCAATTGAGCGGGCAAACATCGTGCGTTGGTGGAAAGTTGCCAACCACTTGGCGTGTTGGATCGCACGTCATCCGCTCTTCGATCAACTCACGGATCATGGCGACGAATCGCGGATGCGTCCCTGCAGTCGGCACGCGCTGGAACCCCAGACCCAGTTCGGCAGCCCGCTCGGCCGCCTCATGGTCGAGGTCGAACAGCACTTCCATATGGTCTGAAATGAAACCGATCGGCACGATCACCGCGTCGGTGAATCCGGCGTCTGGCAGCGTCTCGAGCACATCGAGAATATCTGGTTCCAACCAGGGTGTCAGCGGCGATCCGCTGCGGCTCTGATAGGCCAGCCGCCAGGATGGCAGTTCCAGCATCCGTGCCACCAGGCGCGACGCCTCTGCCAGTTGCTTCTCATACGCGCACCCTTTGGCCATCGATTCGGGAATGCTATGCGCGGAGAAAATCACCTCGGTAGTCGCTCGCCGATCGACCGGAATTCGATCGAGCCGCTCGGCAGTCAGCGCGATCATGGTGTCGATGAAGCCTGGATGGTTGTAGAACCCGCGAATCTTGTCGAATGCGATCGCTGGCTCCCCGAGCGCATCGACTGCCCGGGCGACATCTTCCCGATACTGGCGGCAACCGGAGTAGGAACTGAACGCCGAGGTCACGAAGACGAGCGCGCGTTGCACTCCGTCAGAGCGCATCTCCCCTATGGTATCGGTGACATAGGGATCCCAGTTGCGATTGCCGAAATAGACCGGCAGCAGAATCTCATGACGGCGCAACTCGTCACGCAGCGCGGCAATCAACGCGCGGTTCTGCGCATTGATCGGGCTCACCCCGCCGAAATGGAGATAGTGCTCCGCCACTTCGTCCAGCCGCTCGCGTGGCACATTCCGTCCGCGGGTGACATTTTCGAGAAAGGGAACGACGTCCTCGGGGCCCTCAGGTCCGCCAAACGAAAGGAGAAGCAAGGCGTCGTACTGCCGGGCGGCTTGGTCGAATCTCGGCGAAGTCCGGCTGCACGCTCCTGCAATGGTCACTGCTACTCCTTCAGGTTTCTCGACGGCACGTATTCGCATCGCACGCCGGGCCATTGTAGGAGAGCAACCACCGCTGCCCAGCCCAAAAACCCATCAGGACGCCCTGATATCCAAACTAAGGAATGTAGATTTACCAAGATTTTCGAGTATGTCGGGTGAGGTCGGGCGCTTCGGACTACTGCCGCTCAGATTTACATGTTTTCCATGATGCCAGGAGCCCCTCCAAACCCATAGCTTTGTAGGGTGCGGCCGGTCGGTGGATCGAAAGCACGCAACGGGGTTCCCGGCCCGAGGTGACCGAACTGGGCATCGTCACCTCGCCGCCGCTCGATACCCCGGTAATTGGCAATGGTTCGGTGTTCGTATTTGTTTGCTGCTACATGTGAGGAGTCGAATTGTGAAGCTGTCGTATCGTCCTTCAGGTCGTTCCGCTACTGCCCGGTTCTTTACCGTACTCGTCCTGGCAACTGTCCTCTTCTCGATGCTGCCCGCCCTTGCGCCGTCCGGCGTGGGCGCCCAGGACGGCGAGGAGCAAACGCCCATCGCAGAAGTCCAAAGCGACGGCGAAGGTGAGGCTCCAGAACCCGAGGTCACCGAAGAACCCGCGCCGGAACCCACCAGCACCGCCGAAGCTGAACCGGACCCCCAGGCCGGTGGTGTTGCCGCTGCGATTGCCGAGGCACGAAGCTGCCCGCCCGGGTTCGACCTTTCGACCGTCGATGCGTCGGGAGCGCTCGCCAACTGTGTCCAGCCGTTGGCCGGCATCGCCTTCTCGCTGAACACCCAAAACCCGGCTTATCCGGGCGATACCCGCTCCACCGGTGGGGACGGAATCGCCGCCTGGCCCGATATCCCGCTCGGAACCGGATACACCATCTCCGAGACCGTCCCCCAGGGCGCGCCCGATCCCTGGGTCTATTGTGAGGTCACCGGTGGACCGGGCGCCGATCAATACCTTTACTTCCCCGTCAGCGGGGGAACGATCGATATCGGGCTGAGCGACCCAAATCTGGCCAGCTACGCCCAGACCTACTGTCGCTGGTTCAACGTCCAGTCTGGCGACCCCGCGCTGGCGCTCACCCCGGACGCCATCGCCGCGGCCGGTGAAGTTCACCTCACAAATTACCGCTGCCCGGTCAACTACAACACAGCGGACATGACCCTCGGCGCGCTGAAAGCTGCCTGCACCACCGTGGGAGACGGCTTTTCCTTCACGCTCCAGGCCAGCACCGGCGAACCCCGCACCACCACGACCGATGCCCAGGGCCTCCTTGCCTGGACCGATGTGCCATCCGGCAACGTGACGATCCTCGAATCGCTCCCCGATGGCTACCGATACGCGCAGCCCTATTGCAGCGTCGCCCCGGTCGGTACCCCCGCCGGATCTCCCGACCTGTCCCTTGTGCAGTCCGATGGGAAGAAGATCACCGGACAGGTTGCGCCTGGACAAGCGCTGCACTGCGAGCTCTTCAACATTCCTGTCCCCCAGTCCACCGTCGCCATGATCCCCTTCTTCTGCCCACCCGACTACGACACCGCTGACATGACGCTGCATGCGCTCACGGTGGGTTGCTCGATTCCCGGCCTGAACATCGAATTCACCCTCACCACGGCCGACGGCGAACAGTTCACCGGAAACACCGGAACGAACGGTTTCCTCGAATGGAAGAACATCCCCGCGGGCATGGTGACCATCGCGCAGCAAGCACCCCCAGGCTACCTGGCTGGACCGGCCTACTGCGATCCTGCGCCACCGCAAGGAGAACTGGATGGCACATCCTTTCATCTTCCGACGTACGATGGCGACCTCGTCACCTACGACATTCCGGAACGGTACACACTGAATTGTGTTTCTTTCTACGTCGAAGGAGTTGCGCCCACGGTGGTGGCGGCTGGCAACGGCACGGGGAGCGTCACGGTGCAGGGATACGTCTGCGCTGATGAGCTCTACGACCCCACCAGGTCCCTGCAGAACTATCTCGACCTCTGCCAGACGCCGAACGACGGCGCGCAGGTTCGCCTCTTCTCGGCAGAAAGCGGCGCCGACCTCACCGCAGCCATCTCCGGCGGCGCGCCGATCTCTTTTCCGGATGTCCCACCCGGCGAAGCTGAGCTCAATCTCCTCGGAGACTCCGGCCAGAACCGGCTCTTCTGCACAACGTATCCGCGCGGCGAAGCTGCTCCGCCAGTCTCCGCCTATGCCGAGGTTCCTGTCACAGTCGACATCGAAGGCGGGTACGAGACGAGTTGCTACTGGTTCGAGTTCCAGGAGCTGCCGGATGACGCCTATGTTGCGGTCACCGTCAAGAAATACCTGTGCGGACCCGAATACCCCGACACCGTCGTGATCGACGACTGGCGCGCGGCCTGCACCAACCCAGAACCGGGCGTGACGTTCGATCTGACGCACGCCGGAGGACTGACCGCATCCGAGACCACCGGCGCTGACGGCATTGTCTCCTTCCGCGTCTTGCCCGGCGATATTTACATCCAGCCGACCCCGCCCCACTCGCTCGCCAACGGCTACGCCTGGTGCGGAGCCGCGCCCGCGGGCGCGGAGCCCGCATATGTCAATGCCGGTCGCCTGAACGCCGGCGAACCTTCCATGCCGCTTTCGGATGTCGATCCGTCCCTCGTCTATTCCTGCGAGTGGTTCACAGTTCCTATGGCAACGACGGGGAAGGCAGCGGACGATGGCGGCCACGTCACGATTCTCAAGTGGCGCTGCCCAGATGATTTCGATCCATCCGGCAAGTCATACGAAGAACTTCGCGTGGCCTGCCCGACACCGCAAGAAGGCGTCGTTATCGCGGTCTACTACCCCACCGGCGCGCCGTTCACCGCTTTGACCCGCCTCGAAAAGGGCCCCGCAATTGCCAGATTCGAAGGATTACCGCCCGGCAACGTGGGCATCGGCGAACCGGGCACTGCTGGCGAGGAGTTGCAACGCGCCCTCTGCAGGACCACCGATGTCGGGCTGCCTGCCCTCGCCCTGACAGACGTCTATGCCGAGCAGACCGTAGCCGATGGCGGCATCGCGGCGACCATCGAAGACGGCAAGGTGATCGAGTGCCACTTCTTCAACGTCCCAACTGGAAAGGCGGACAGCCCGCCAAAGGCCGGATCGGTCTATGTGGACAAGCGAATCTGCCCACCGGGCTTTTCGGCAATCAGTTCGAACTACATCGAAATCGCGATGTACTGCTCCTCCGAACCCGGTGTCGAGTTCAAGATCGCATACGGAGAGACGACCATCAGCGCGATTACCGGCGCAGACGGCATTGCGCGGTTCGCCGACATCCCGCCAGGCATCTTCCGCATCTCGGAACTCCCGCGTGAGGGCTACGATCCGCCCAAGGTGTTCTGCCGCTTTACGCTCGTGGGAGCCGGAGCGACTGGCAGCCTGGACCCCGTAACCGTCGAGAACTGGAGCGTGCCATCCGAGTTGAAAGACGGCTATTTCCTGGAATGCGTCTGGGCGAATATGCCCGCTGGCGCAACCTCGACCGATCCCGCCACGGTCACGCTGCACACCTACACCTGCCCGGAAGGGACCGACGCGTACAAGTCGGCCGAAGCCCTCGTGGACGATTGCGCTCCCCGGGCCGAAGGCGTTGCCTTCACTGCTGGAGCTCCGCTCACGACACCAGCCGAGGCCGTGACCGATGCTATCGGAAACGTGTCGTTCACCAACCTGAGTCCTGGTTTCAACGAGATCCAACAGGTCGCTGGTAACGGCTTCCGCCCGTTGGCCGCCTGGTGTGACTACTACCCAGGCACGGCCGGAGAACCCGACAGCCTCGCGCGGTACAACGCCGAGCCGCTCTATGCCTATCTGTCCGGGGGATACACCCTGGAATGCTATTGGTTCGATGTTCCCTACGTCGAGCCTGCCCAGGTCGCCATCACGATGCGCGTCTGCCCGCCGACCATCAGTCTCGCCGATCTCACCAACGACCGGATACGTGCCGAATGCTCGGAAACGCCCGCCGGCGTCCCGTTCCGCGTGCAGGCAGGAAACACGTCGGGCACCGAGCCCTCCCCGGATGCGCTGGATGTCACCTTGCCAACCGGCAAGGAAGGCACGGTCTCCTTCGAGGAGCTGCCTCCGTCGCCGCTCCGCATCTCGGAACTGTCACCGAAGTACCAAACCGTCGCGGTCAACTGCGGACAGGCCATGGTGGGGGAATCGCCCAGCAGCTACACCTCGCTCACGATTACCGACGAAGGGGTGGCCTATCCAGCCGAGCCACACTCGGTTATCACCTGCTATTGGGCTGCGGTCGAGGCGCCTCCGGTCGACATCTACGTGTACAAGAGCGTCTGCCCGGCTGACTATGACTACCAGCATGCCAGCCAGCTCGATCTGAACGGCGCCTGCACCCCCATCGATGGAGTGGAGTTCCAGGTGCGCAATGAAGCGGCCGCTTACGATTCCACCCTGCCAATCGGCACAACCGGGTATGCCTTGTTCACCGACGTGCCGCCCGGACCAATCCTGATCACGGAGCTGGCGTCCGACTATCAGCCGGTCCGCGTCTTCTGCGGGCACGCTCCGGCCGGTTCCACCGCCGACCCGACTGAGTACCTCGATCTGGAAATCTCGAATGGGACGATCGAGTACCCGGCCACGCCAGACACCGTCATCGGTTGCTTCTGGTTCAATATCGAGACGACGCCCGCAACCGTCACCATCCACAAGTACGCCTGTCCCGCGGGATATCTGCCTCCGCACAGCGACTCGGATCAGGCCCTGCTGACCAAATGCTCGACCCCGCTGGAAGGCGTCTCGTTCACGCTCGGCGGTCCCGCCACCGAGCTCACAAAGACCACGGACGCGACCGGCAGCGTCGCCTGGGAAGAGGTCGCGCCCGGCCCGCTGTTCATCAGCGAGACACCACCGGCTGGCTACACAAGCGCCGTCGTCTTCTGCGCGGTTCAAACGTCGGGCAGCCAGCAGGCCGCATTCGAATCGGCGCCGGTGACGCAGTTCGCCATCGAGCGGCACGTCGCGCCCGGTGACGCATTGGAGTGCTACTGGTTCAACCTGGCCCCGCCAGATCATCCGTCGCCGACTCCCACGCCGGGCACGGGTAAGCCGCCTACCCCGGCTCCAATCGCCACGCCGAATCCGACCGCTCCGGCAACCCTCATCCTCACGACGTACGTCTGCCCGGAAGGCTACGACGTTTACGGCCCCGAGTCCGATCTGCAAGAGGATTGTGACGAACCGGCGCCCGGCATCGAGGTCTCGCTGCTCGCCCTTGCCGGCGAGACTGCTCAGGTCGCACCGGTCGAAATCGACACCACGGACGACGACGGCGTCGCGACCTTCTCCGGGCTGAAACCTGGTCCATGGCTGCTGACCGAATCGCTCCCCGAGGAGACCGCAGCCGCGTTTATCGCATCGTGCGCCAGCAATCAGCGCGATCTCGATCAGGAGCCGCTCTTCGATCCGCTCACCTATCTGAGTCCGGATGGGCAGATCGGGGTCGTGCTCATCGGTGGCGAGACGCTGTCATGCAACGCGTACATCATCCCCGAGGAGACCGCTGACGAATAGGCCGATCGGTCCCCTCGAAGACGCTTCTATCGCTGAAAATGCCGGGATGCCCTATCCCGGCATTTCCTCATCCAGCATGACCGTGTAGGCAAAGACGAACAACCCGTCTTCGTTCGCGCTCAATTCCAGTTGACCGCGCGCCCCGGCAAAATCGCCCGTGCCACCCGTGATCGCCATGGTCGACGGTCCAGCGTCGAAGAACGGACCCTGGCTCACGATCTGCCCCTGCTCCAGGAAGATGGTCCAGGTGCATTCCCAGGCGCCGCCAGCAACACTGGTGCGCACGCACCACCCCTGGTCGGCTCCGACCTGCATCTCGCCCGATTCGTCCATCAAGACATTGGCGAAGACCAGAATATCGCCCGCGCTATCCCCTTCCGGAGCCTGGTCGACCACCGCGTCCGAGGCGGGAATCTCCAGGAGGGTGAACGAGACGACCCCATCCACCGGTGTGATATCCAGCGAGCCCATCATGTGCACTGGCGATGCCTCTGGCGTCGCGTCCTGGGCAGCAACGGGAGCCGCCAAACCAAGCACGAGAAGACCGAGAACCATGAGTGCGAATCTACGCATGATCACTCTCCTTGTTCGCGATTTCGGACCGGGACAAGACTGGGATTTTCTTGGATGCTACGCCGAACGAAACGCGAACACAACCCTGGCCGCCCGAGGTCCGCAAGAACCCCTGCTGCAGGTGTGGAACCGTTCGGGCCAGATCGTCGTTTCAGGGAACAGCGTAGACAGAGTCTCAGCTTCGCTTTACATGATGAGGAGTTCGGAAATGGAGCGTGCAACCCAGTGGTCTCGGATGGTCCTCGCCGCGGTGCTGCCGCTCGTCCTCATGGGAGTCATCCTGCTCCCAACGCGAACCGCGAGTGCAGTCGGTTGCGGCGACCCTCCCCAGCTGGCCGCGCAAGCCCCACAGGCGCAGGAACGCTGGCGCTACACCTATGACGGAGCAGGGAACTACCAGGTCGTCGGCTGGACCCCAACCGAAGCGACCCTCCTGGTCAATTCCCCCGGCTGCGCCATCTCCCATATCGCGGTCGTCGGCCTGAACATCCTCGACGGAACCGAGATGTGGCGGGTCACCTACGACCAGCTCCAGGGCGAAATCACCTCCGCCGCGACCACCGGCAGCGGTCTCGCCATCGTGTCGACCTCCCAGATGGTCTACGCCTTCGACGAAACCACTGGCGACCAGCGTTGGAGCGCTGTGCATGGCTACGAGGGGTGGCCAGAAATCATCACCACTGAGAACGACATCATCGTCCTCTCCGTCGACAACAGCCTGACTGGCGTGAGCGCGAGCGACGGCGCGATCGCCTGGCAACAGATGCTGCCGGTTGGCTCGGTGTCCGACTGGGAAAACATCGCGGGCGGTCCCCTCGTCGCGCTGGGACGTCCCGAAACCGAGGGCCAGGACGTCCAGGCCTTCGGGCTCGACAAAACGACCGGCATGATCCTTTGGCAGACGCCGGTTGGCCAAACCGCTACCTCCACCGGAGGAACACTCGAGCTCGCGGGCAACGGTTCCGGCACGATCGCCGCTGAGGTCCTGACCGACGCAACCGCGGCGCTCGTCACCCTCGACGGCGCCACCGGCGCCATTGCCTGGTCTGCCCCACTGGCCAATGACGGCAGCTACGGCCGCATGTACCTCACCAACGGCGCGGCTCCGGCGGTTGTGTATGCCACGGGCGGCTCGCTCGAGGTGAAATCGGCGACCGGATACGACGCCGCCACCGGCGCAGTTCGCTGGAAAAACCAGAACATCGGCGCCGATGCCCTTCTGGCCGACGCCACCCATATCGTCGGCGCAGGCCCATCCGTGAGCTACCTGAACGCGCTGGTCATGGTCGATGGCGAAACCGGCGAAATGCTCTGGGCGCAACCCGAGGCGCTCGTCGACGGTTCGTTTACCGGAACGGCGCAAGTCTTCGTCAGCGAGCTCACCTTTACCCCCGCATTTCAGGAGGGCTCGGCGCCCACGGTGACCTCGGTCGATCTCGCCACCGGCAGCATGCTCTGGCAGAACAGCTACCCCGAGTTCGAATCGCTCTTCATCTCCGGGCAAGCCGCCGGCATCGTTCTCGCCGACGGTAGCACCGCCGAGGAGGCCGTACTCGTCGCGCTCGCCTCGTAACGCGCGGAACCCGATATACCCGTGGAGTCCGCCGCGCGGTTTGTGCGGCGGACTATTCGCGCGCCAATCGCATTTCCCGCGCCAACGCTGGCTGCGCGTATGCATCCCCCGACTCCAGCTCCCGCGTGATGGTTTCCACCACCTCAGGAGCTTTGTTCTGGCTGAGCTTGAGCCGGGCGTCGAATCGCTTCACCACCAGGCGAACGCCAGCGGTGCCGGTCGCCACCTTGCGCGCGTACTCCTCGTCCTGATGCAAGCTGCGAGGGTGCGCGACTCCCGCTTCGAAGTGATCCACCAGGCGATGCAGCACGGCAAAGTTCTCGTCGAACGAGAGGATCTCCGGCGTCCCGTAGAGATGCGCGGTAACGTGATTCCAGGTCGGAATGAAATCCTGTGGCGCATACCAGGACGGCGAGATATATCCATGCGGCCCCTGCACGATGACCAGCATCTCGTGCTCGCCGAGCTCATGGAGCCGATCGTCGGGCTTGCCGAAATGGCTCAGGAGCACGATCTCCTCTGCATCTTCGTCCAGCAGGATGGGATAGTGCGATGCCACCAGGCCGTTCGCAGTCGACGAAACAAACGTGGCCCAGGGATTCTCACGGATGAGGCGCTTGACCGCTTCCGGATCCTCGAGCATGAAGTGCGCGGTGTATTTCATCGATGGAACGCTCCCGGGATTACGGGCGGACGACGAGACGAAATGATCCGTCATAGAAGGGTTGGGTGCGCAAGTACCCCCAACGCGCATCCCAGGCGCCGGAAGCCAGATCGGCGCTGAGCCGCTCCTCGAACTGGCGCAACGCGCCCGCATCGGCCAGCGTCCACGACGACATCGCACCCTGCACCCCCGGCTCCAGCAGGCGTTCCGGCCGCCCGTAGTACGCCTCGGTGAATCCGTCCGTGCAATCGAGCGGAATGGGAATCGATTCCACGATCGTTCCCGGGCCCAACAGCTCCACCAACCGTTCGATCCTGGGAAAACGCCCTCGCTCCACATCGAGCGGTTCCGGGAAATACTCCGCCAGCCAAAAATCGTGCATCCGGTCCGGGTCCGAGACCGTGACGACCACCGGCCCGCGGGACACCCGCTTCATCTCGGCGATCCCTTGCGCCAGATCGGACCACTGGTGCACGGTCGAACTCGCCATCACCGCATCGAACGAATCGTCGGGAAACGGCAATGCCTCCGCCACGGCATCGATCGCCGGGGGAAGATCGGGTGGGCGTTGCGCGCGCATCGTGGCCGAGGGCTCCACCGCGGTCACCTGCCGGTCACGCGGCTCATAGCCGCCCGGTCCGGCGCCCACATTGAGCACCGTTTCCGCATCGCCCAATGCGTTCAGAATCCGGGCGGCAATCTGCGGATCGGGTCTGCGATAGACCGCATAGTCGCGTCCAATCGCCGCGTAATTCACATCGCCGGCGCTGCCATCGGCAAATGGTCGCCCGTTCATTGATTTCTCAGCCAAAAGACGTAACCTTAGGCAATCCTGTGAAACGAACGAAGTGCTACCCTACCCGGAATCTACTTCATTCCGAGCCCAAAGAGGAGGCCCTAATGATCCGAATGACCGCTCGGCCAGGCGCGCCGATCGACCCGGCGTCGCTTTCCACCGTTGATGAAATCGTGCAGGCCCGCATCGACCGGCGCATTACCCGCCGCCAACTGATCGAACGGGCCGGGCAGCTCGGCATCGGCGCGGCCGTTCTCGGCGTCCTGCTGCGCGCCGCCAACGACACCCAGGCCGCCGCTGGCGGGCGCGGCGCTGCCACGTTGCTGCGCAACCAGGACGGCTCCACCGTCCCGGTGGAAGGACCAACCGCTCCAGAAGGCGCCCAGGTTGCAGGAGGCGCCCTGTTGCTCGGCGGCCATGGCGAACCGGACACGCTCCACCCCTACCTCACCCAGCTCCAGATCGGCTTCGACATGTTCAGCGCCCCCATGGAAGGACTCGTGGCGCTCGATGAGAACCTGGCCCCACAACCCCGCCTGGCGACCGAGTACTCGATCTCCGAGGATGGCCTCTCCTACACCTTCACCCTGCGCGAAGGCGTGAAATGGCACAACGGCGAGGATTTCGTGGCCGATGATGTCATCAACACCTGGAAGATCGTCAACAACCCGGATTTCGGCACGTACAACACCTTCAGCTGGGACCTCGTTACCGAAGTCACCGCCTCTGAGGATGGCAAACAGGTCACCATCACCACCGCCGAGCCGTACGCGCCCTTCATCTCCTCCACCGGTATCGCGCCCATCGTCCCGTCCAGCGCGGTCGCCGACCCCGTTGCCTTCGGCGCAGACTTCGGCCGCGCCCTCATCGGCACTGGTCCCTTCAAGCTCGAAGAGTGGGTGCCGCAACAGCAGATCTCATTCGTGCGCTTCGACGACTACTGGGGCGACAAAGCCATCCTCGACAAACTGATCTACGCCATCGTGCCGGACGACAATACCCAGCTCGTTCAGTTGCGTACCGGCGAAATCCAGGTAGCCAGCAGCGATTCGGCCATCAGCGCGCTTCGGCTGGAAGAGGCGCTCGGCATCGAGAACATCTCCATCCTGGAAACCCCCTCACCGGCCTGGAAGCATTTCGACCTCAAGATCATCGACCACTTGCGCGATCCCCGTGTGCGCCAGGCGCTCGACTACGCCACCCCGAAACAGCAGATCATCGAGCAACTGATGAAGAACAACGTCCTCCCCAGCGCCGCGGACACCACGCCGCAAACCTGGGCGTGGGACCCCGATCTGCAGCCGACCCCATACGATCCGGACAAGGCGAAAGCGCTGCTGGAAGAAGCTGGGCTGACAATGGAAGACGGTGTCTGGACCGGCCCGACACCGACCCCGGAAGACGGCATCGACGAGATGACCGACAAGACCGGCCCGGTCAAGCCGCTCGCGATCGAGCTCTGGGCTCCTTCGGGTAGCCAGGAAAACGAGCTCATCCTGCAGGTCGTGGCCCAGGCCTGGGGCGACATCGGCGTCAAGACCGAGCAGAAGTTCGAGGATGTTTCCACCATCTTCGGCCCAGAGGGCTACCAGTTCACCGAAGCGATGACCGCCGGCATGTATGCCTGGTACAACACCGCCGACCCAGACAACACCTGGTACTGGAGCTCGCAATACATTCCGGACACGCCAACCGGTTCCGGCGGCAACGTGCAGGCGTACTTCTTCCACTTCAACTTCCAGGAAGAGATCGACGCCATCATCGACCCCGCCGTCGCCGAGCTCGACCAGGACAAGCGCAAGGAAGCCTATTTCGCCTCCCAGAAGCTCCTCAACGAGCAGGTCCCGACTATCTTCATCTACTGGGACAAGCAGTTCTCCGCCGTGGCAAACAACGTCGGCGGCTTCCTGCCCACCACCTTCAACTCCATCTTCTGGAACGCCAACAAGTGGTACCTGACGGAGTAGCACGCAGCACGCAGCACGCAGCACGCAGCGGGATTGTGATCCGTCTGAGTTTATGAGGGAGAGGCTCATATGCGGCCCATCGTTCGGGTAGTACGCGGCGCAGATTACCCTGAAATCTGCGTGCTGCCTGCCGCATGCAGCGTGCTAGCTCATGGGTAGCTTTCTCATTCGGCGGTTGCTTGGGGCGATCCCGCTGCTCTTCGGGGTAGCGGTGATCTCCTTCATCCTGATGCAGGTGGCGCCGGGCGGTCCCGACGCCACCTACGCCCGCAGCCCGCGCATGACGGACGAGCGCCTGGCCGCCATCCGCGCGCGCCTCGGCATCGACCAACCCATCCCCGTGCAGTTCGCCAAGTGGATCCAGAACCTGCTGCGCGGCGATCTCGGTCTTTCCTACGTCCAGAACCGCCCGGTCACCGAAGCCATCTGGGATGCCTTCCCGAACACCGTACTGCTCGTCACCATTGGCCTCATGTTGGCGCTTGTGGTCGCATTGCTCTTCGGCGTCTTCGCGGCCGTCAACCCCTACGGCTGGTTCGACAACGTCACGGCCATCATCGCCTACTTCGGTTTGGCCATGCCCGTCTTCTGGTTCGGGCTCATGTTGCAACTCATCTTTTCGGTCAAGCTTGGCTGGCTTCCTTCCAGTGGGCTGCACGATCCGCAAGATCCGGGAACACTCGACACCATCGAGCATCTCATCTTGCCGGCAATCACCCTGGCGATCGGCAGCGTGGCTGTCTGGAGCCGGTATATCCGTTCCTCCACCATCGAAACCCTTCAGCACGACTATGTGCGCACAGCCCGCGCCAAAGGGCTGGCCGACCGAACGGTCCTCTCACGTCATGTGCTGCGCAATTCGCTCACGTCCTTCGTGACCGTAGCGGCTATCGACATTCCCCTCTACCTCTCCGGCGTGGTCTTCATCGAAACCGTCTTCTCCCTTCCGGGTATGGGACGGCTCTTCTACGACTCGCTCACCCGGCGGGACTACCCGGTGCTCATGGGGATCTTGATGTTCAGCGCTGTCTTGATCATCCTCGGCAACCTCATCGCCGATTTGGTCTATGCCAAGCTCGACCCGAGGATCAGCTACTCGTGAGCGCCGGTGTCGTCACGCTCGATGAGGTCCTGGGCAACGATCCAGGTTTCGTACAGGCCCGCACGCCCGCGCAGCTTGCCTGGCGCCGCTTCCGCAGATCCCCGCTGGCCATGCTCGGCGTGGGTATGCTGACCGTCATCGTGGTGCTTACCGCCCTGGCCCCCTGGATCGCCCCGCACGGGCAAAACGAGATCGACCTCTTCAACATCAAGGCGCCCCCCAGCCGTGAGCACTTGCTCGGCACCGACGCTCTCGGCCGGGATGTTCTCTCCCGCCTGCTCTACGGCGGCCGCATGTCCCTCGCCATCGGGGTGGCCGCTGCAGTCATCTGCGTGGTGGTGGGCATGCTCTTCGGCGCGGTCTCGGGCTACTACGGCGGCTGGGTGGATGGCGCCATCATGCGCTTCGTCGATTTGATGCTGGCGTTCCCCAGCATCTTCCTCCTGCTGATCATCGCCGCCATGTTCGAAGGCATCTCCGTCTGGGGCGTCATCCTCTTCATGGGCCTGTTTAGCTGGATGTGGCTCACCCGCATCGTCCGGGGCGAGTTCCTCTCCCTGAAGCAACGCGAGTTCGTGGAGGCCGCGCGTTCCATCGGCACCCCTAATAGTCAGATCATCCGGCGGCATCTGCTGCCAAACGTGATCGGCGCCATCGTGGTCACCTTCACACTCGACGTCGCCCTCTTCATGCTCTATGAAGCCGGATTGTCCTTCCTTGGCTTTGGCGTTCCCCCCGGCATCCCCACCTGGGGCAACATGCTCAGCGAAAGCCGCACCGACTACCTTTCCGACCCCCTGCTCGCCATCCTCCCCGGCATTGCCCTCACCCTCTGCGTCCTCGCCTTCAACTTCGTCGGCGACGGCCTCCGCGACGCCTTCGACCCGAAAGGCAGTCGATAGCCGTCATCATCGCCAACACGCGCACCTACCTCGTAGTGGCGGGACCCGTGCCCGCCAACCTCCCGGCAACGCCCGCACCCACCTTCGTAGTGGCGGGACCCGTGCCCGCCTCCGTCAGGACGGCCCTCGCCGTCTGCGGCCGATTGCCAATTGACAACCCACGGCTCACTGCCTTTCGATGGCACAATTGCAGGCATGGTGCTTTCGCTTGGTAGCCGGAAGGAGCGCACGTGATGCCTATTGCCGACAAGTCCCCGGCGGTGCGGATCGAGTTCTGCTTCGAATGCGGGTTCACCCGCCGCGCCAACAAACTCGCCGGCGATGTGATGGAAGAGTTCGGCGATTTTCTGCCGGGCGGAGTCACCATCATTCCCGGTGACCGTGAGGTCTACGACGTCTGGTTGGACGACAAGCTCCTCTTCTCGCGCAAGAAGGTCGACCGCTTCCCGAACGAGCGCGAAATCGAAGATCAGCTCATCGAGATCCTCGAAGGGTAGGAACGCCCCAGATGGCATCCCCTCCGCTGCCGGCCGCCTATGTCGAGCGGATGACGACGCTCCTCGGCGACGAGGCTGCGGATTTCTTCGCCTCCTACGACCGTCCGGCGCGCCCGGGACTGCGCGTCAATCCATACAAGATCACCCCCGAGGAGTTCCGCCAGCGCTCCCCCTGGCCGCTGGAGCCAGTCCCCTGGTGCCCGACCGGTTTCTATCTCCCCGAAGACGCCCCTGCCGGCAAGCACCCCTGGCACGCAGCCGGCGTCTATTACCTGCAGGAACCCTCGGCCATGGCGCCGGTGGAGCAGATGGACTTCTCGACAGTGGAGTGGGTTGTCGATGCGTGCGCCGCGCCAGGCGGCAAAGCAACCCAAATCCACGACCACCTCCGGGAGACAGGGATTCTCGTGGCCAACGAGTTGGTCGGCAGCCGCGTCAAAGCGCTCGGGGAGAACCTGGAACGCTGGGGAACCGAAAAGGCCCTCATCACGAATCTGGAAATCGGCCGGATTGCGACCCTGCAGGGAAGCAACTTCGGGGAAGTGCTGGTCGATGCGCCCTGTTCGGGCGAAGGGCTCTTCCGTCGTTCCCCCGAAGCCCGGACAGAATGGTCAGTCGCGCACGTGGAAGGATCGGCCCGGCGCCAGCGTGCGCTGCTCGATGCAGCCGCGCGGTTGGTAGCAGTGGACGGCTATTTGGTCTACAGCACGTGCACGTTTGCCCCGGAAGAGAACGAACAGGTCATAGCGGCGTTTCTCGATGACCACCCCGCATGGACGCTGGAGCGATTGCAGCTCCCCGGCGCCACCCCGGGCCGCACCGATTGGGCAGACACCACGCACGATCTTTCCGGCATGGCGCGGTTATGGCCGCACCGGATCGAGGGCGACGGCCATACGATCGCTCGGCTGCATCACGGTAGTTCCGGCCGGAACGTCGAAGGGGAGGGGGACAGTGCTCGGTTCGATTCCCGCAGCACAGAAAAGGCAACTGCCATTCTCGACGCATTCCTCGACGAGTCTGTGCCAGAACTCGAGTATTACGGTATTCCCATAATGCAAGGCGACCGGTTGTTTCTCGTGCCGGAGTACAGTCCGCTGATCGGTGAGCTCCCGACGGTGCGTCCGGGGCTTTGGCTCGGAACGGCCGCGCCCGGGCGCTTCACGCCCTCGCATGCGCTCGCGCTCTTCCTGAATCCAGCTGACTGCACGTTGGTGGAATCGCTCGATTTCGAGGAAACCGCCCGCTATCTCTCTGGCGAAACGCTCACCAAACCCGGCAAGCCCGGTTGGGTGCTGATCGTTTTCGACGGATTCCCGCTCGGCTGGGGCAAACGCACCGGCGACGTCATCAAGAACCACTACCCCAAGGGACTTCGCCGCCCGATCTCCTCCTGGATGGCCGCCGCTCCTTCATAGCGCTGGAATCGGCCGCGCTACCCCAGCAAGTGATCCACGAAGAACTGGCCGGAGTCGCGCATGGCTTTGATATCGTTCTCGACTTTCGTGAAGCCATGCCCCTCGTCCGGGTAGATGTCGTACTTCACATCCACCCCGCGAGCGCGCAGCTTTTCCACAATGGCATCGCTTTCCGCTTGCACCACCCGCGGGTCGTTCGCGCCCTGGATGACGTACAGCGGAGTGACGATCTGATCCACATAGGTGATCGGCGAGCGTCGCAGCATGTCCGCTTCCTGCGTTTCGGGATCGCCAAACAGACTCTTGGCGACGTCGCGCCAGGTGGGAGGAATGGTCCGCACCAGCGAGACCAGATTGGACGGCCCGACGATATCCACCGCTGCCGCCCAATACTCCGGCAACCGGCTCACACAGGTGAGCACCGCAAACCCGCCATACGAGCCGCCAAAGACGCCGATCTTGTCCGATTTCACCCACGGCAGCGACCGAAGATACCGCGCGCAGGCTTCGAAGTCGTTGACATCGTTGCCGCCCAGATCGCCATGGATCAGCTTCTGGTAGCTCGTGCCGTACCCGGTCGAACCGCGAATGTTCGGGGCCAGGACGGCAATTCCCCGGCTGAGCAGGAACTGGTAGAAACCGCGATAGGCATAGCCGGGCCGCTCTTGCGCTTCCGGTCCGCCATGGATGGAAAGCACCGCGGGGAATGGCCCCTCGCCATGCGGCTTGAAGAGCAGCGCGGGAATCGTCAGACCGTCGAATGCCTCGATCTCGACTTGCTCCGGTTCGACCAGCAGTGACTCGTCGATGGCCACCTTGCGGCTGTCCGTGAGAAGCTGGGTCGCGCCGCTTTCCAGTTCGACCAGGTAGAGCTCGTTCGGCTTGGTGGGTGTGACCATCTTGATGACGGCATGCGTGTTGTCCGGGGAGAGATGGATTCCACCCCCGAATGGGGGCAACGTGCCGCCCGGCAGTTCCGTCAGCTCGTGTTGCGCGCCCGTTTCGCGGTTCAGCACCTGGATGCGCGAATAGCCGTTCTCGTTCACCGACCAGACCAGCCATGTGCCGTCCTTGGAAACCGCTACGGTCTCCACGCTCCAATCGGGTTGCGCGACCGGTGTGATCCTCCGTGTCTCCAGCTCGTAGAACCCCAGCCAGTCGTGCTCGCTTCCTCGATCGGTAATGAGCCAGAATCCGGATCCGTCTGGCGACCACGCGGCCGGCCGCTCGTTGGCGAGCACGTCCGTATCCACCAGGTCTTCGGCCTCGCCAGTTTGGACATTCAGCAGCTTTGGAACGATCTCCAGGTTGGACCGGGCATCGGCGATCAGCAGGTGCTTGCCATCGGGTGACCAGCCTCCAGCAAAGTTGATCCGTCCATCTTTCACCGCGCGGTCGAGCTCGCCGGTTGGGGCCTCCCGGATGATGATGTCTTGCGCGTAGGGATCGCGGTCGTTGCCGGCATAGGCGATGTAGTTGCCGTCGGGCGACCAGGCGCCGTCGCCAAGGAAATACTGCACCTCCGGCTCATCGGTCAGCGCTTCGGCCGCACCGCCCTCGGCCGGCATCAGGAAGAGCTGGTGCTTTTCGTTGCCCTGGAAGTCGGCAGTGTAGAGAATCCGCTTCCCGTCCGGCGACCAGGCGAGATCGCGCACGGCGTTGTCGGTATAGAAGGTGAGCTGGGTTTGCTCGCCGCCGGCGATCGGCTGCAGCCAGATGTTGTACTGCCCGGAGCGATTGTTGATGACCGCCAGTTGGGAACCGTCGGGCGAGAACGACGCCGCGCCGCCGTACGTCACAACGGCGGCGAACTCGTCCATGGTGGGGAGCGTTGTCACGGGTTTGGTGGACATGCCAATCCTTTCATAGGGGCAGGTGTGCTGTTCGGTCTACGATTGTAGGATGGTCGAAGCCAAATCTGATTTACGGACACTGGACTTCATTCACATGGTCTACCTGCCGCCACATTTCATTGAATCCGATTCCAGCGCAATCTATGGGCTGATCGAGGCGAATCCCCTTGGCATGTTGATCACCATGGGCAGTCAAGGAATCACGGCCAATCCCATTCCATGCGTGCTCGACCGCGACTGGGGCGAGCAGGGGCGCTTGCTGCTGCACGTAGCGCGGAACAATCCGGTCTGGCGCGATGTCGATCCCGGCTTGGAGGCGCTGGTCGTCTTTCAGTCGGTCGACCGCTACATCACCCCCAACTGGTATCCCAGCAAGCAAACGACGCATGAAGTCGTGCCCACCTGGAACTACGCCATGGCGCAGGTGCGCGGCGAATTGATCGTGCACGACGACGAGAGATGGGTTCGCGGTCAGGCTGGCAAGCTGACCAAAATGATGGAAGCATCCGAACCGGTTCCCTGGAAGATGGCCGACGCCCCGCGGAAGTACACCGAAGACATGCTGGCGAACATCGTCGGTATCGAGATTCCCATTCGCTCCCTGATCGGCAAAACCAAGGCCAGCCAGAACCGACTCCCCGAAGACGCTGCCGGCGCAGTCGCAGGGCTCCGCGCCCGCGGTTCCGATGCCGATCTCGCCATGGCGGCCCTCATCGAACGATCGCGCCCAACACATTAGCGCCGCAGCCAACATGATCACTGGACACTCGACCCAACAGAGCACCGCGCCCCTTCCCCACGACCCGTTTTCTCCGGACTCCGGCCTCAGAACTCCGGACTCGAGCCCCTGGACACTGGACTCTCGACACTGGACTCACCCATGACCCTCCGACCCGACAAACACGACCCGCAATCGCTGGCATTCGCTACCCAAGCAGTGCATATCGGCAATGAAATCGATGCCGGCAGCGGGGCAATTCGCACACCGCTCGTAATGGCGAACTCGTATGCGTTGCCGGAAGACCCCACCGGAATCGACTGGTCGGACACCAATAGCCTCTTCTACACCCGCAACACCGGGCTGAACCAGCTCCGGCTGGAAGAAAAGCTGGCTGCGCTGGAACGGGGCGAAGCGGCGGCCGTCTTCGCCACCGGTGTCGCTGCCCTGCACGGAGTCTTCTTCACGCTGCTCGAGAGCGGCGATCACGTCGTCCTCAGCGATGTCACCTACGAAGCCATCTGGCGGTTATTCGATGAGCTGCTACCGGACAAATACGGGATTTCCGCAACCTTTGTCGACATCACCAACCCGGACGAAGTGCGCGCCGCCATGCGCCCGGAAACGAAGCTGATCCACACCGAGGTGATCGCCAACCCCACCACCGAAGTAGCCGATATCGCGGCACTGGCCGAAATCGCGCATGAAAGCGGAGCGCTGCTCACGGTCGATTCCACGTTTTCGCCTCCGCCGATGTTCCGTCCGCTGGAACATGGCGCCGATTTGGTGGCGCACTCGCTGACCAAGTACATCAATGGACATGGCGACGCCATGGGTGGCGCGGTGATCGGGTCGAACGCGCTGATCTCGAAGATCAAGGCCGATGCGCTGGTCGATGTTGGCGGCGCGATTTCGCCGTTCAACGCCTGGATGATCACCCGCGGTTCGGTGACATTGCCCCTGCGGCTTCGGCAGCATGTGGAAAGCGCCCAGCGGGTCGCCGAATTCCTGGCGAAGGACCCCTTCGTCGCCTATGTCTACTACCCGGGGCTGGCATCCCACCCGCAACACGAATCAGCCAGGCGGCAGTTCGGGGACTATGGCTTCGGCGGCATGCTGGCCTTCGCGGTCGAAGGCGACGCGGACACGCAAAACCGCTTCGTGAGCAACTTGAAGGTAATCACCTCCGCCGTCTCCCTTGGCCACGACGAATCACTCATCGTCCATGTCGGCCCAGAAGGCCGCGGCGGCTGGGAACGCTATCCAGAACCGTTCCGCCGCTACGGCCACCTGCGGTTCTCGGTCGGTCTCGAAGACCCATCCGACCTGATCGCCGACCTATCAGCAGCCCTGGACGCGACGTTCGGATAGGGAAGTCGCCATCGCGCTGGTAAGGGCAGCCTCCTGTGGGTGCCCCATTCTTGCGCTACACGAATCTCGTGGAAGCGGCAGATGTTCTCAGCAATCGCGTAGGGGTAAATTGCACTGAGCGCGGACTTGGGATTCCGCGTGACAAGGGCAATCACAGAGGATTGCCCCTACCGGAGATCGGCGTCAAGCAGCCGCGATGCGATTTTCCGATTCATAGAGGACAGTCCGATCTGCTTCTATTTCAGCTATGAAATATGGATTCTTTAAGGTGCGCGCAAACCCTATATCTACGAGACGTCCAAGCAAATCCTCCAAGGCGTGCGTCAACCCGAAGTACCGATCGGAGATGCCGGCGCCATGATCGATGAATTCGACGATGAAGTCGATATCGCTCTTCTCAGGGTCGAAGTCGTCGCGAGCAGCCGAGCCGAAGAGTTCGAGACGAGCAACCCCAAACTCTTCGCAAATTGCCTGGATGGCGTGCAAATTGTCGGTAATGATCTGATGCATCGCATTGCTCTCCGCGCGTGCGCCGTATGATCCAGGGCGCGTCTCTGTTTACGCACATCGCCCCGTTCTCGGCCATCCTGCTTCGACTGGGTGCAGGAGGGAAGCTGCGAAATGCGTGGAACGTCGGCTTCCCGACACTGGACACTGGACACCGGACCCGGATAGCATCACTCCGGCTGAAACAGATACGTGACAAGGTGATGGAGATGCGACGGCTCGACCGGCGTAGATTGATGAAAATGGGCGCGGCGGCCGGGACAGGGCTCGCCCTGGGCCATGGCGTTGCGCCGGTCGGAGCACAAGCCAACCAGTTGACCGTCCTCACCGCGGGACGGCCAGAGCCACGGCCGCCGGGAACCTACGATTACGGCAACGACATGCTGGATATCTGGAAGTTCGACCGCGACACTGCCATCACCTACGACATCCGACCGCTTTTCTCGATCGATCAGGTCAGCCAGGCCGCCTTCGACACCGACGCCCCTGTCTATGACCTACTCTACAACTCGGCAATGATTCCCGAGTTCAGTCCGTACCTGCAGGAAATCGGCTCACGCTTGCCGGACGAGCTGGTGAACGATCTGGCGCCAGCGCAGGGAACATCCATGTCCTGGGAGGGGCAGCAGTACGGTGTAATGCCGACCCTCTCCCTCATGCTCCTGTTCTACAACAAGAACCTCTTCGACGAAAAAGGGCTGACCGGGCCACCGACGACCTGGGACGAACTGAAAGGGTTCGCCGCCGAGTTTCAGGGACCGCCCTTTCCCATCGGCATGATGGCGCCCTGGGGCGCCCCGGCAGGAATCGGCGGCGTCACGTCGTACTGGATGGCGTTCTTGCAACAGGCCGGTGGCGTCATGTGGGACGAGGCCGGGCAGCCTGCATTCGACGATGCGCCCGGGGTCGACGCGTTGCAACTCATGATCGACCTCATGCCCTCCATGACCGGTGACACGCTCAGCAATATCGACACCACCGCCGTGGCATTCCGCATGCAATATGACGGCATGGCCATGTTCATGACCTTTCCATCATCCTGGGAAGTGATGAACGGCGGCGCCGCGCCCGGCACCGAAAAAGTCATCCCGGCCGTGATGCCAAAGGGACCGGAAAACAACGCGACCGTCAACGCTGTCGATGGCTGGACACTCGCCTCGACATCCCAAAATCCCGACCTGGCCATGCAGCTCCTCGAGTTCTACCTCAGTCCCGAGGTGCAAAAACGGCAATGGACCGATCTGGGATGGTTGCCGGCGCGGCTCTCGTCGCTGGATGATCCGGAGATTCAGGCAACCACACCGGTCGCGGCGGTGCTGCGGCAGCAGGCGGAGTCGCCCTTCGATAGCTTCGTGACCCGGAACTATATGGAGATCACGCTGGAGATCGGGCGCGAAATCCAGAAGGCGCTGCGCGGCGAGCAAACCGCATCCCAGGCCCTATCCACGGCAACCGAGGCCATCCGCCCCTTGCTTGGATAGCGGAGAACCACAAAACCCTCCCCTCTGGACCCTCCCCTCTGGCCCCTGAACCCTGGACTCTGGACTCTGGACTCTAACCAACAAGAAACCGAGGCGGCCGATCGGCCGCCTCGGTTGCGCATCAGGACTGAGCGACTAGCAGCTGCTCTGGCAGGTGCCCTGTCCACCCGGGGTATCGGCGCCGCAGCACTCGAGACCATCGTTGCAGGCGCCCTCGGTGCCGGCAGTGCAGGGGCAGTTCTCCTGACCGTTGCAATCGCTGGAATCGCAGACCGCCATGCAGGTGCCCGGGGAACCCGGAGTGGTCATGTCGGCTGCGCAGCAGACGAGTCCGTCATCGCAATTGCCATCGGTGCCAGTGGTGCACGCGCATCCGTCGCCGGTGCAGGGGCACGAAGCCATGCAGGTGCCCTGACCGCCCGGCGTGTCCGCGCCGCAGCATTCGAGACCGTCGTCGCAGGCGCCCTGGGTGCCGGCGGTGCAAGTGCATCCGTCGCTGGTGCACGGCGGGTTGCACTCATCCTCGGTCATGCAGTGGCCGGAGCCGCCCGGCTGGTTCGAGCCGCAGCAAACAAGACCATCATCGCAGGCGCCTTCGGTGCCACCGATACAGGTGCAGCCCTCGCTGGAGCAAGTCGGATTGCATTCGGATTCCGTCTCGCAGGTGCCGGGGCCACCGGGCTCGGTCACACCGCAGCAGACCAGTCCATCGTCGCAGGCGTTCTGGACGCCGCCGTTGCAGGCGCAGCCTTCGCCCGTGCATGCCGGAACTGCGGTCGGCTCATCTGGCGCCGCAGTCGCGGTCGGTTCAGCCGGCATCGCGCCCGGGCAAGTCGTTTCGTTGGTAAGGCAGATACCCGGGCCGCCCATGCGGTCGGTCGTAGCACAGCAGGTGAGGCGTGAGGAGTGGCAGGGATCCTCCGTTCCGGTGATGCAACCGCAACCAGCGTGCAGCTCGGAGCGGAGGAAGACATCGCCACTCTGAATCGTCGGCGAGCCGCTCAGGATATTGGCGGCATTGGCGCTGATCCAGGCATCTTCCTGCTGCGCCGCGGCCACCGCCGTGGTCTCATCGAGGAACGTCGAGATTGCCAGGATCTGCCCATCGCCGAAGACGAGGTTGTATTCGATAAAGCCTGGCTGCTGCTCCATAACGGCGATGATGCCGCTCAGTCCGGAAGCCGCATCCGCCTCGGTGCCGCTGTACGCATACGTGCGCACCGAGATGAAGCGATCCTTGGCCGTGGTGCCCGCATCCTGAGCAGCCACGCTGGTGAACTTGCTGACAGCGATGGCGCCCACGGCCGTGGCGGCGCTGACACGCATCATGTCGCGGCGAGAAAGCCGGCTACCCAGCTTCTTGGCGAACGAGTCGAATCGGTTCGGATCCACGCGCGTTCCTCCTCTGCCCTCACGGGGGAATTGATAGTGGTGCCAATATGGTCCCTGCACCCTGCCTGGACCATCACCCATGCTACCAGCCGCGCACAATACCCGTGCATGTTGCCACGGATCGCGCATAACTGGTACGTACCAGTGAACACCAATCCTACAACGCAGTCCAGACCGAAATGGTTCCTGCTACCGGCACGATCGGTTCTCGTCGATTGCGTTCAGGCGCACGAACTTGCGCAGATGCCGGATTCGCCAGCCTCGGCGCCGCAGCAAACGAGACCGGCGTTGCAGATCCACGAAGTGCCGGGAATGCACTCGCAGCCGTCTGCGCCGGGGCATGGGTTGGTCGAGCCATTGGAGCAGCTACTGAGACAGGCGCCGATATTGCCGGGGTCGGAGCTGAAGATGCCGCAGCACGAAAGTCCAGCGTCGCAAGCGCCATCGACCCCGGTCGTGCACGAGCATCCCTCATAGCTGCAGGAGCACGAATACTGGCACGTCCCTTCGCCGCCGATCTCACCTGGAGCGCAGCAGATCAGACCGTCGTCGCAGGTATTCACGACACTGCCGACGCAGTAACAGCCTTCATATCCGCATGGGCAGGTGTATTGGCAGGTACCGGTGGATGTGCAGCAAGCCAGCCCGGCGTCACAGATACCGTCTGGGCAGTCGCATCCTTCACTCGTGCAGGAGACCGCCGCGCCGGCAATGGGGGTGAGATCGCCTGCCGAGAGCGTCAGTTCTTCATCGCTGGGATCGTCATCCGCTCCGCCGCCGGCCGGGCAGGTGGTTTCCGCGGTCAGGCAAACACCAGGCTCTCCCTCGCTCTCGGAAACCGGGCAGCACACCAGCAGATCGGAACCGCACGGGTCGTCGTCATCCTCCAGATCGCACGGGCATCCCGCAAAGAGAAACGAGCGGAGTACGACCTTCCCCTCGGACTGTTCGAAGTCGCCATAGAGCGTCGACTGAATGTGGGTTTCGATCCACCAGTCGATCGTTTCCATTCCCGGAACCGAGGTTGCCTCATCGAGGAACGTAACGATCAGATAGATCTCGGTCTCGCCCCAGACACACTCGATACCAACGAATCCCGGCTGCTCCTCCATGTGCGCAACCAGATCGGGCAGTTCGGCTTCGGCCTTCTCGCGCGTGCTGTCATAGGCGAAGGTGCGGACGGCGATATAGCGGTCGATCGCCGTGGTCCGTTCGCTTTGTGCAAGCACCGTGCTGCGATAGGGAACGGCCGGAACCGCCAACATCGTTGCGGCTGCTGCGCCAACGAACGCGCGCCGCGAAATCCGCCCCCCAAGCCGCTTGGCAAGCGAATCGAACCGGTCTGGATCCATCGAAGGGTCTCCTGCCTGGCAACGCGCTGGTTCGCGCTGCCTGCTGCACCGTCTGCCCATCCCAAATGGTAGCAGTGGATGAGATCCTGACAGTTGCCTGATCGCTCCCAGAGCGTTCGCGAGCATGTTGCTCGGCCATCCGGGCATGATACGCACGACCATGCGCGCGCCGGAAGACGTTACAGAATCGTGCCAATGTGCCGCGGAGACCCCATTTTCGATTGGTTGCGCGCTCAGAGTTTGGGATACTTGTCAGCAGGGACATCGGGATCGACCCGAGTACCCGAAGGCAATGGCAATGCGCAACAGCAAGCCAACCGAATACCGCGTATGGGGCATCCGTCTGGTGACGATTCTGCTGATCGTCTCCTTTGCCTTCATTCCTGTACGCTGTGACGCCTCCACCGCGCCGCACTCGATCTTTGTCGATCCCACCGGCATGAACATGGAGCGCATGAGCGGGCATCAGCATGCGGCCGCTGCCTCCAGCGAATCCGGCTCGATGACTGGGCATCACCATCATGGTGCGCCAACTTCCGCCTCCGATGCCGATTCGGCCGATGCATCGCACCTGCTCTGCCAGTTCATGCTGGCCGACGGCGCCGATGCGCAATCGCAACAACCAGTCGGCGCGGCGCTCGATTTGCCAGCCACGCCAGTGCCTCCGGACATCGAAGCGCTGCTGCAAATGGACGGAGATCCATTGCTGCAGGTCAACCCTCCGGCTGCGATGCTGACTGGTATCGCCATTCCTCCCGATTCGCCACCCCCCAAAGCAGCCTGATCCTCGCTGCCTGGAGCCGCACACTGTGTGCCGGTTCCTCGGTCACCGTCCGTTCTGCCCATCGGGCCGGAGCGTAGCCGGGCATCTCCGCATCTACGCGCGGTGACCGTCTGATCGAACAACAGGATCGAAGAACATGCATCGCTTTACGCTTCGCGGACCGCGCGCGTTGGTCTTGCTCGGGCTGGGACTGCTTACCCTGCTCCTGCTGACTGGCAACGTCTCGGCCACCACCGCACCCGAATTCGAGGCCACCGACCTCGCCACCGGCGACACCGTCTCGCTGCAAGACCTGCAGGGTGATGTTGTGCTGCTGAACACCTGGGCCACCTGGTGCACTCCCTGCAAAGAGGAGATGCCCTGGTTGCAGGCCCTCAGTGATCGGTACGCCGATCAGGGGTTGCAGGTCGTCGGGGTGAGCATCGACCGCAACGGACAGGACGACGCGGTCCAGGCATTCGCTGAGGACCACGGCGTCACCTTCCCCGTCTGGCGCGACTCCTCCAATCGTTTCGCGCGCGCCTTCGAAACAACTGGCGTGCCGGAAACCCTGCTGATCGGGCGGGACGGTGAAATCCTCTATCGGTGGAAAGGCGCGCTGGTCGAAGAGAACGCGGACGACCTGACGCTGATCGAGGATGCTCTGGCAGGCACGGTCACCGATGCCAGCCAGGTGACCTCGACCGTGGCGCGGGTGGGCATTCCGGTAGCGTTCGCGGCAGGATTGCTCAGCTTTCTTTCGCCCTGCGTCTTTCCGCTGATTCCCACCTACGCGGCGGTGATCAGCGGCATGAGCTTCGCCGAGCTCCGCTCCACCGATCGGGAGGTCAAGCGCCGCGCGCGCCGCGCCACGGCCATCAACGGGCTCCTCTTCGTGCTTGGCTTCACCACGGTCTTTATGCTCTTTGGAGCCTCCGCCACGGCGCTCGGGGGTTGGTTGCAGGAGTACCGCATCTGGATCGCGCGCGTCGGGGGCGTCTTTCTGGCAATCCTGGGGCTGCACCTGCTCGGATTGTTGCGCCTCCCGTTCGCCGACCGCACCGTCAAGATGGATCTGGGCGGCCGCTCATACGGACGCGCCGGAACCTTCCTGATCGGGGTGGCGTTCGGAGCGGGCTGGACCCCCTGCATCGGCCCGGCGCTGGCCAGCATTCTCACCATCGCAGCCGCGGACGCGACCGTGCGCGAGGGCACCGGCCTGCTGGCGATCTACTCGCTGGGTCTGGCCGTTCCATTCCTGCTGGCAACTGTGCTCGTGGACAAGTTCATGGCGGAATCGTCCCGGTTCCGGGCATGGCTCCCCCGCATGCAACAGGTCAGCGGAGTCCTGATCCTGCTCATCGCCGCGCTCTTGCTCACCGATTCGCTGAGCCGCCTGAACGAATACGCAACCTGGTCGCCGTTCTAGGGCGCCCGGAGGAGAACCACCATGACGACATCGTCCAACCGCCGCTACCAACTCCTCGGAGTGCTTGCCCTATTGGTGCTCATTGCCGGGGGCGTCATCTATTGGGCCACGAACCGCACCGAGGCGTACGAGTTCAACGGTGGCGAGATCAGTCCCGCGGCCACTGCCCCGGACCTGGCGCTAACCGACCAGCATGGCGAGCCGTACTCGCTGGCGCAAGAAGAGGGAAAGGTCGCGCTGATCTACTTCGGCTACACCACCTGCCCCGATCTCTGCCCAACCACGCTGAACGACTTCGCCATCGTGAAGGAAGACCTGGGCGACGAAGCCGATGAAGTCGAATTCATCATGGTCACGTTCGATCCCGAGCGCGACACGCAAGCCCGCATGCAGGAGTACCTGAACTTCTTCGATCCGGACTTCATTGGATTGCGTGGCGACGACGCGCAGACCGAGCAGTTCCTGAAGGACTACGGCGTCACGATCAAGCGGGTCGAGTATCCCAACTCCTCGACCGGCTATCTGATCGATCACACCGCCCTGATCTACGTCATCGACAAGGAGGGCAAGCTCCGGCTGACCTATCCCTACGGCACCGACCCCGCGATGATCACGGAAGACGTGCAACACCTGATTTCCGAATAACTCGTCACAGAAACCGAAAAAAGGAGCAAAGAAATGAACCGAATTGCACTGCGCATGCTGGCCCTGGCGGCTCTGGCAATTGGATTGATTGGTTTCGGCGGCATCGCCGCCGCGCATGACGACGCGACTCCCGAGGCATCCCCCATGGCCGGCGGAATGTCCGGTCACGCCATGGGCGGCACGGGGGCAGCCTATTTCCACGTCGAGAATGGCGGCTCCGAAGCCGACCGCCTGATCGCCGCGGCAGCCGACGTGTCGGCTGTGGTCGAGATTCATGAAATTGCCGACAACAACGGCGTCATGGAAATGCGTCCGCTCACCGATGGGCTCGAGATTCCCGCCGGTGAAACCGTTGCTCTCGAACCAGGCGGATTCCACATCATGCTCATCGGCCTGAAGCACGATCTGAACGCGGGCGACACCTTCGACCTGACGCTCACCTTCGAGCGCGCCGGCGAGGTCGTCGTGCCGGTGACTGTGCAGAGCGCGGCGCCCGAGGGCGATGCGATCGTTTCGACCGAAGCTGGTGACCTGACCATCTCGGGCGTCTGGTCGCGGCCCGCTCCGGCCATGGCGATGGATGCCACTCCGGCAGCCTCGCCAGCAGCTTCGCCCACGATGTAGTCGAACCAGCGAGTTGCCCGTCGTGCCGCCGCACCTGGCGACACGACGGGCACAGGGCCGGGGAGTAGTGACACATGGATACGCACAACGAGATCGACGAATCAGCAACGACGACAGACGACGCGACCGAGAACACCCCGGTCGCCAACCCGGACAAGAAAATGTCGCGGCGGCAGCTCCTGACCACGGTTGTCGTAGGTGGCGGCGGATTGGCGCTCCTGGTGGCGGCGCTCTTCAGCGACCGCTGGAACGGCGGCGATGAGCCGGTCGGGCTCTCGTTCGTCATCCCAAAGGGCGCGGGCGCGGCAGTGAACAACGACACCATGAAGTCCGCCATCACCCTGCCAACGGAGATCACCTTCCAACCGGGCGACGAAGCCGCGATCTCGGTCACCAATGAGGATTCGGTGCCGCTACGGGCCGGACCGTTCGTCGTGCTCCCAGGGCAAACCTACACCCAGCGGTTCCCGAACCCGGGGAAATTCGATATCGCCTGCACCGTCGACCCTGCGGAATCGATCACCGTCTGGGTGCTGGACGAATCGGGAACCGTGGTGGCCGCGTAGCCGCAGGCCTCTGTGCCTGCTCTTGGAGGTACATGCCAACCACCCGCCCATCCCCGCGTAGCCGCAGGCCTCTGTGCCTGCTCTTGGACACCCCTGACAGGCACTGCGGCCCGCGACGACGCATGGATCGAACGGCAACGACCGTCATGAAGGCTCCGGAACAGGGAACTACTCCACCGGGGTCGGTGTTCCCTCGACCATCGGTTTCCCCTGGAACTCGACCTGGAGGTAATTGATCAGGTTCCAGATCTGCTCATCGGTCAACTGGGGGAAGGCCGGCATCTCGGTGCCGTCCTTGCCATTCTTGATCCAGTCATAGAGCTGACCGTCTGGATGCACCTTGGTGTGCGCGGCGGTGAAATCGGCCGGTTTCGGGAACATGTTTTCCCCTCCCGGACCGTCTCCTTCTCCAGCCGCGCCATGACAGGCCAGACAGTTGGCCGTATAGAGCTCCTGCCCCAGGGTGACCGAACCACTCGTCGCGGCAACGGGATTGGTCAGCCCCGGATCGAATCCCACCGTTGGCTGGATGCGCGCCTGCGCCATGAGCATCAACCCCAGCACGGTCGCAATAGCGGCCAGTCCCGCGCTCTCCATGCGGAAGCGGGATCGTCCAGCTCTCCAGGCGACCACGAACCCGACCAGCGCGATCCCAAGCAACAGCAGCCCGATCGCGCCCCCAGTGCCGAAACGCCATGGCGGTGTCGGCGCAGCCGATCCGGTGGCGCCAATGGAAATGACCTGCGTGTCACTCCACGAGAACTCCCCAATTTCCCGCACGATGAGCTCGAGTTCCCATTCGCCAGCAATGCCCATTTCGCTGCCATGGGTTTCGTAGGTGGCTGGTCCGGAACGGTCGAGTTCGACCTCCTTGACGCCAAAATCCTCACCGGTATAGGTGAAGCGGATGAGCGCCTCCGTGCCATCCGGCGCCGGATCGCCCGGAATGGTGACCAGAAAGTGATTCGGGCCGGCTGCGGCGGGCGCGATCTGCAGGGTGACATCGCGCCCCTCGAGATCGAATTGCACCGTCTGGCCGGATTGCTCGGCCGCCAGCACATCGCGCGCCGGTTGCAGACTGGTCATCCGGCCGACCGCCAGCAGGAGGAGCGTGGTCAACACCAGTTCGGCCAGCACCGCATACCCGAGGCGCCCGAACCAGCGCGGTTGCGCCATGGCATCGACCCGCGCCAGTTTGCGGGTGATGACCAACAGATTCAGACCAGCGATCAGGAAGACGATCCCCACCAGAATCAGTTTGAACAGCAGCGACTGGCCGTACTGCGTCTCCCGCAGAGCCGCCCAGCTTCCCACCTGGAGCCACCAGGCGTAGAGACCGGTGATCGCCAGCAATCCCCAGCAGACCAGCGCCATAGCGGAGAACCGCGGCAGCGCCTGAGCCAACACCGCGCGGCGATCGATCTGGCCGCGCAATGCGCGGATCAGCACCCCGCCCAGCAGGATCAACCCGCCGAACCAGACCGACGCGCTCAGAGTGTGCGCGTAGTCGAAGACGATGGCAGTGGTGCGCCCTGCATCCAGCGCGGCCGCGTGAGCGTTCATGCTGACCGGCAACGGCAAGAGGGCCGCAATGACCAGCCCGATCGCCGTCGATGGCCATTGTCGAATCGGATCGCGCCAGGGAAGAAATCGGAGCGCGACGCCCATCAATAGCAAGAGTCCGACCCGCGCCAGCCAGAGTCGGCCGTACCGGGTATCGGAAACGGTCTCGCCGATCCGGGAAAGCAACGATCCGCCGTCCAGATTGGTCGCTTGCACACCGAGCGCCAGCAGATTGGCCAGCAACGCGCCGATCACTGCGCCGGTTCCCAACGTCTGGGCGCGTTGGGCGAGTTCCGCGGTGAGCGCGCCGTCATGCCGGGTGGCTGGCCAGAGCACCAGCAACCAGACCGGCCAAACCGCAATCGCTGCCGCCAGCGCCAGCAGCACCAGCCAGCGCGCGGCCGATTGCAACCAGAGCGGAGCGCCGGCGGAATCGTCCATGACGGGCATGGTGACCGAGGCGACATCGGCCTGGGTGCCCACGGTGAAGGTGAAATACCCCTGCGCGGGGTGGCCGTCGGCCGTGGAGAGGTTCCGCCAGACGACGGTATAAGTGCCGTTCACCAATGGTTCTGGCAACGTGGCAACCAGCGACTTCTCGCCGTCACCCGGCCCGACCGTCAGATTGGGAATCTCGTGCCCAGTCTGGTCGAAGACCCGCACCTCGTTGTAGCCCGCTTCCAGCGGTTCGGTGAACCAGATGCGGATCTCCGCCGGTGACTCGGCCAGAATGGTGTTCGGCTGGGGATCGCTCCGATCGAACGCGGCATGCGCCGACGTTTCCACCGGCAGCAACGCGGCCAGCAGCACGAGCAGCAGGAACAGCCCCGCTCCGTGGCGGCGCCACTCATGGCGAGCCGTCGCCGCAGAGAAATCGATTGCGCGGCTCATAGGCGATCGACCGGCCGGTCGCTCCAGCGCCGCCCGCGGGAGGGGCGCCGGAAGAACCAGAACGCCAGCAACCCGAGAAACGCCGCGCCCGTGACGGCCGCGGCGATACCGTAGAGCAACCGGTTGTCGTCCTGCGGGACCGGATTGCCCTCGGCATCGATCACTGGCAACTGAGCAGGCGCTTGCTGGGTGGCCACCTGGGGAAGCGCCACAGGTGAGGCGGCCGGGTCGACGATGAACTGGTAGCTTCCGCTGGTGCTGTCGCCATCGACTGCCGAAACCACGGTCCACTGCACCAGATACTCGCCGTTGTCCAACCCGGGATGCACACCGACCGTCACCCGCGTGCGCGTGGGATCCGTCAGATCGAGCGCGGCGTTCCCCCGATCGACCTGCGTGCCGTCCAGCTTCAGGACGGTCAGTGAGACGCCCTCCGCGCTCACGTCCTCGGAGAACCAGATCTCGACCGTGCTGGGCATCACCGGCACCGCTGAGTTCATTGGCGGATTGGCGCGTTCCGGCACAGCGTGCGCCAGCGCTTGTTCGGGTTGCGCCAGTCCGAGAACAGCCAGCACACAGACCAGCGTGCCGAACCAGCGAAGCCAAGCGGCATTTCGATACATTCGATCTCCTCGCGGGAGACCGGGGCACGCGACCCCCGGTCTCCGTTGATGGTAGCCGCTAGGACGCGGCCGGGAATTCGAGCTCCTCGCGCGGGGTGACCGACGAGAAGGTTTCCGGTCCGGCAGTGAAGGTTTCGTCGATCGCCGTCCCTTCGATCTCACCGGTCACATGGAACGAATAGTCGCCCGGCTGGGTGGGAATCAGATAGGCGACATAGTGGCCCGGATCGCCCCACTTTGGCTCCATTGGCAAAGACACCTTCTGATCGCCAAGGATCACCTCCACGGTCAGCTCCAGCCCTTCCACTGGGACTTCGGCAACCTCATCCTCGCCAGCGGCCGGAGTGGCGTCGGCCGGGGCGGCCTTGGTGATGCGCACGCTGACGGCGTTGACTTCGCCTTGCACGGCGGGTTCGTTCAGAAAGCCAACGACGAAGGTATAGCCGCCAACCTCGCGGTGCTCGTGCGCCGAGACGAGACCATTGCCAGCCAGGAGAGCGCCGGCGGTGAGCAACAGGGCGCCAGAACGCAGGAATGAACGTCGATTCATGTGAGGTCTCCATTGGTGTGAACCAACCCTCCCCGGGATGGGCAGGGCAACGATGCTGCGAGTCGGTGAGTCGATTGCAGTGGCAGCGTTCCCGCGCTGCGGACAGGAACGACTATCGGGGAGGCGGGGCGGCAGGGGCGCTCGTCAGCCCGGTCGGAAAGCTGCCGAACGGGGAAACGGCGAACGCGCGCCTCACGATCGGAGGGGGATCGCGCAATGGGAGAACGGACGCAAGCTGCCCAACATCGCCAATGACGAACGCGGAGAAGGAAGGGCCAAACGCATCCGCCACGACAGCCTCTTGGCCGGTTGGCGTCCGTTCCTCGGCGTCGGCAACATCGCTGGCGTGGTCGTGGCCATGGTCGTGCCCATCCGCATCCGACTCCGCCTGCGCGGAACCATGGTGATGACCGAACGACCCGTTGGCGGCATCCAGCATGAACTCCACGAACATATGCGCATGCGCGTCGGAGGCGCCGCCTCGATAGGAAATCGGTGTGCCGACCAGCGAGAGGGCAAGGACGATCAGCGTGAGCGGATGCTGGAAGACCCCTGCCATCTCAGGGACGTCCTCGCACCGCTGGCAGCCCGCACCCCATCGCTCAGACCGCCGTGTCCATACTGGCGGACGAGCAGAAGACGTCGAAATAGAGTTCCGCCAGTTGCAGCCGCGCGGCGGGCGTCATCGCGTCCAGGCGATGCTGCGAAGCGGGGTCGAGCCGGGTCCGCAGGTTCCACACCTGTTGCGCCTGCGCGCGGTCGAGCATATCCAGCTTTCGGCGCGTTACGCTCCATCCCCGGCAATCGAGATCGATGGCGGCATCGTCCAGCGGCAGCAATCGCTCCACCACATAGTCGAGCGCTTGCGCGTCATTGCCGCGTGTGTTTCGCGCAACCCCCGCTGGCTGCAACGGCACGATCTTGCCCCGTTCGGCGCCGGACCGGTTGAGCCCCAGCAGAGCGCGCAGACCGCTCGGATCCTGATCGGAGCGGCGCGTTTCCAACACACCGAAAAAGATGATCACGATACCGATCGACATGGCGATGTAGAGATACTCGCGCTGCCCAAGCCGGGTGAGACTGCCCCCCATGGCCACCGCGAAGGTGCCAAGCGCGATGAGAATGCACCCGATCATGCGGCGGCGCTGCGTGCCGAGCTTCCTGAACTTCCAGGCCGACCAGAGCGCCCCGCCAATGAGCACGACACTGCCGCCGATGTTCAGCAGCATGGTGATGGCGGTCAGCCCGGCGCTTTGCTCCAGTGCTTCCCAGCCATGCTCGGCCAGCATGGATTCATCGATCGGCGCATCGATCACCAATGTCGCCGCCAGCGCAGTCACGAGCAGGGCCGCCCCCGGAGCGAACTTGGCGATCCTGTTTCCGGCCAGCAGATAGAGCTCACCCAGCGCCAGAAACCCGACCACCAGCACCGCGCCGGTCAGGTAATAGACCCGCACGATGGCCGGAGTCCATCCCGAAAGCGATCCGACCACCTCCGACCCGGCCGCGATGGCAAAGATCGCGAACGCAATCGTCCAGACGACCCGGTCCGGACGCCGGCGACGCAGCGTGTCCCGACCGATGACTGCCATGCAGCAGAGACTGACGACGAACGCAATGATGGGGAAAACGACCAAACCGGGAACCTGCCTGCCGACGCGCGCAACCTATCCGGCAACGCATTCAGGCGTCGCCGGCTCGTTCTGGCAAGTATACGAAGCCGTCTGCGCTCAGCTCCCCGTCACCAGTGCCCGAACCCACCGTACTGACAACTGGAGACTGACGACTACGGACTAGCTTCCCTCGGCAGTGGCGATCTGGTCGCGGATATAGGCGATGATGCTGGCGAGCTGCATGTCGTTGACGCGGACTTCAGAAACCGCGGCTTGCGTGCCATGCCCCTCGCCGGTGCGGACGATGTCGAAGATTTCCTGATCGGTCAGCGCGATCGCCGGGCTATCGGCCGTGGTGAGCGCCGGGCCCTGACCCGCGCCGCTCGGCTGATGGCACTGCATGCACTGGAACTGGAACTGCTGTTGTCCGAGGCGGACATCGCCAACCGGCATTCCGGATTCGACAGGAGTGGCGCCAGAGGCAATCGCCGAGGCTGCCGCTTCGGCCGATTCTGTTGCCTGGGCGATCTGCTCGTCGCTCAACGTGGCGGTCGGCTTGATGCCAAGCGCCTTGTTGATGTCCTCTTCGCTGGCGCGGCCACAGGCAACGACCACAATGAGCACTGAAAGTAACGTGAGTGCCAGAACCGAGCCACGCTTCCGCATTCAGAATCCATCCGCGTCCGGAATTCCGGAACAGTGCCGTGCAGTCATCCGCGTCGATGCCGTTGCCAGTCGATGCGGCGAAGGGTAGCCGCGCAGCGCGAATCATGTCAACGCAACGAGCACGAAATGAGTAGTCAGTCTCCAGTTGCCAGTCGCCAGTCAGTTGCCAGTCGCCAGTCGCCAGTTGTCAGTCGCTAGTTGCCAGTTGCCAGTTGCCAGTTGCCAGTTGCCAGTTGCCAGTTGCCAGTTGCCAGCAAAATGATCCCCCAACACCGACGTCCACACCTGCCCCCTGACCACTGACTACTAACTACTGACTACTAACTGCTGCCTGCCGCGTGCTGCCTGCTACGGAAGCGAGAAATCGATCTCGTTGATGACCGCGTCGATTTTCCAACCGTCGTCGACCGGGATGAGAACGAACTCGAAGATCTTGTCCACCGGGATCAGGGCGGGATCGAGCGTGACCGTGGCGATGATGCCGCCATCGACGAGGGTGTGCAGCTCGATGGCGATGATGCGCGTCAACTCATCCGGGTCGTTCGGTTGCGGCGTGGCAACCGCAGGAAGATCGCCAGGTTGGAGAATCGTGGCCAGGTAGGCATCGGTGGCAAGCGCGTAGGCGCGCAACCGGTCACCGGCATTGAGGCAGGCGAAGAACGTCTCGATCGTCGCGACCGCCGCCCGTCCGGAATCTGACGAAGGGTCGATCCAATCTCCGGATGGCGGGCGTCCCACTGGCACGGCGGGCGTCGCGCTCGCCACGATGCGTTCCAGGTCATCCAGCGATCGCGGTTCGACAACGCACCTGGCTGGATCGGTATCGAACGCCGCCGGCGTTGCGTCGGCCGCGCGGATCGGCGGCACGCAGAGCAACGCCGTCACCAGCGCAAGAACCCCTCCCCCCACGATGGCCATCTTGAGCGCCGCGAACAATCGCTCCCGTGACCACCGGGAAGCACTGGCCCATGACGAAACCTTCAGTCCAAGCTGGGACAGGTGCGCAGCAGAAAAGAGCACCCACAGCAGATTGACCCGGCCGTACGCACGGCCGACATCGCCAACCGGCTGCTGACGACTGACGACCGGCAACTTACGACTACGCACCCGGCAAGTCGGCCTCGCCCGAGATGATGAGGTCGCCGAGCTGCGCCACATCGGTGATCTCGTCCCGTGTGAAGAGATGCTCGATGCTCCCCCGGTCCATCACCGCCACCCGGTCGGCCACATCGAGCGCGAAGTGCAGGTTCTGCTCCACAAGCAACACCGTCAACTGCTGTTCCCGCAGCCGCTCGATCACCTGGCGCACCGTTTCGACCAGAAGCGGCGCCAACCCCTCGGTCGGTTCGTCCATGATGAGCAACCGGGGATTGATGGTGAGCGCCCGGCTGATGGCGAGCATCGACTGCTCGCCGCCGGAGAGATTGCTCGCCATCGAGGTGCGCCGTTCTTCCAGCCGGGGAAAAGTCTCGTAGATCCAGGCGCGGGAAAAGGGGTTGCTGGCCGACTTCGGAGCCAGTTCCAGATGCTCTTCCACCGTGAGATTGCGAAAGATGCGGCGTCCCTGCGGCACCAGCCCGACACCCAGTCCCCGGCGCGCGGTGGCAGGAAGCTTGGTCAGATCGGTCTCGCCAAGTTCGATCGCCCCACGCTGCACCGGAACCAGCCCGGCGATCGCATTGACCAGCGTCGTCTTCCCGACACCGTTGCGCCCCACCAGCGCGGTCACCTGGCCACGCGGCACATCGAGCGTCGCGCCATGCAGGACATGGCTCATACCGTAGTAGACCTGCACATCGGCGATCGACAACATGGGCGTCTCACCGGCCAAGGTAGACCTCCTTCACGATCGGATCCTCGCGGATGACCTCGGACAGTCCATTGGCGATCACCACGCCGTTCTGCAACACGGTGAGCTGGTCGGTGAGATCGAAGATCACGCCGAGATCGTGCTCGATGATGAGCACCGTCAGATCGGCGGGGAAGGTGCGCACCAGATCGGTCAACGCGGCGGTCTCGGCGTTCGAGAGACCAGCGGTCGGCTCGTCGAGCAACAACACTGATGGGCGGGTGGCCAGCGCCATGGCGATCTCCAGCTGCCGTTGCTCCCCATACCCGAGCGAGCGCACCGTTCTCCACCCCAGATGCGCGATGTGGAGCCGCTCCAGCATGGCGTCGGCATCGGTGTTCGCCTGCGTTTGGTCCATGACCGGCGTCCACCAGCTCCCGGCCACGTTGTCGGCCATGCGCGTGGCCATCGCCACGTTCTCGCGCACGGTCAGGGACGGGAAGAGCGACGTGATCTGGAACGTCCGCGCCAAGCCCATCCGTGCCCGGTTGCGTGCCGGTTGCCGGGTCACATCGCTCCCGAGCAAGGTGATCGTCCCGCCGCTCGGAGTGTTGAGCCCGGAAATGCTGTTGAAGAGCGTCGTCTTTCCCGATCCGTTGGGACCGAGAATGCCGTGCCGGCTCCCCTGGCGCACGGTCAAATCGACCTCGGACAGCGCCACGATGCCGCCGAAACGGACCGTCAGCTTCTGAACCGCCAGCGCGGTTTGCGGCACGGCGCTCATTCGGTCGGCACCGCGTTGCTCGGACCGGGAACCGGTGGGACCGAGCGGTTACGCCGGTTGCGGATGATGGCGGGAATCGAGGCAATGCCACCGGGCAACGCCACCACGGCAATAACGTAGAGCGCCCCGAGCAGCATCGGCCAATACTGCGTTTGACCAGTGATGTAGGTCTTGAGAATATGCAGTCCGCCCCCGGCCATGAACGGTCCCCAGAGCGATCCCGCTCCTCCGATCACCACCGACAACAGGAACTGGGCCGAGAGCCGCCAGTCGAGCGTTCCCGGACCGACATACCCGTTGAAGAATGCGCTGAGCACCCCGAACACCGCGCCGGCCCCGGCCGCGATGGAAAACGCGGCCGCTCGTCGCGCCGCGACGTGGTACCCCAGGGTCGCCATGCGCGTCTCGTTCTCCCGAATCCCCAGCAGGCTGGCGCCAAAGGCGCTCCGGGCGATACGGACCAACACGAAACAGACCAGCACCGTGCAGAGCAGGGTGAAATAGAAGAAACCGTCCGTGGTCTTCAGATTCCACCAGCTCACCCCGAGCGACGGCCGCGGAATACCTGGAAGCCCGTTTTCCCCGCCGGTGAAGCTGCCCCCGCGTGTCGCGATTCCCCAGCAAACCTGCCCGAACGCGAGCATGATGGTGAGAAAGGCGAGCCCGCGCATGCGCACCGCCAGCGGCGCGAACGCCACCGCAATGGCGATCGAAACGAGGATGCCCAGCAGCGCGCCCAGCCAGGGATTCAGGTCGTACCGCTGAATGCCGATCGCCGTGCCATACCCGGCAATCCCGAAGAACGCCGCGTGCCCCAGCGACGGGAGACCGGTGAACCCGACCAGAATATCGAGCCCCATCGCCACCCCGGCGAAGATGAGCGCCTGGGTGAGCAACCCCGTCCAATAGTTGCCGAACACAAAGGGAATCAGACAGCACACGAGCGCCCCGGCCAGCAACACGCGTTCGTCTCGCATGATCGCGCGCATGGCTCAACCCACCGTCGTCTTGCCGAGCAGCCCGCGCGGCCGCAACAGCAGTATGAGAATCACCGGCACGAACAGGGTGAAATAGCTCAGCTCCGGGAACTTCGCCTTGCCATAGGCGTCGATCAACCCCACCGCCATGCTGGCGATGAATGCGCCCGAAAGACTGCCGATTCCACCAACCACCACCACCACGACCGCCAGCAGCAGGACCTCGAATTCGAGCCCGATGGAGAGTCCGAGCACCGGCGCGCCCAGCACCCCGGTCATCCCGGCCAGCGCGGAACCGATGGCGAACACGGCGGCGAACACAAGATCGACCCGAATGCCCATGGCGGCGGCCATCTCCCGGTCGTCCACGCAGGCGCGCACGATGGCGCCTACCCGGGATCGCTCCCAGACGAAATAGAGCACGACGCCGATCACGCAGGCCAGCGCGATGAGCATGAGCCGGTATTGCGGGTAGAAGACGCCGAGCACATCGCGCGAACCGCGCAACGGTTCGGGCGGGCGCATCAGCTTGGGGGTGCCACCCCAGAAATAGAGCACGGCGTTGCTAATGATGAAAGCGAGTCCCAGGGTAAGCAGCACCTGATTGAACGGGCTGCCGAGCAAGGTGCGCGAAAACGATTGCTGGATGAGCACCCCAAGGACTCCGGCCGCCACCGCCCCCGCGATGACCGCCAGAATGAAACTGCCGGTTCGCTCGTTGACCGTATAGCCAACGTAACCCCCGAACAAAAACAACGCCCCATGCGCCAGATTGAGGATGCGCATCAGGCCAAAGATCACCGTCAGCCCGCTCGCCAGGAAGAAGAGCAGCGCCCCGGTCGTGAGTCCGTTGAGTGTCTGAAAAACCCAGAATCGCATGGCAATCGTTCCGCGTTCCGGAGATGTGTGTTCGTCGTGCCGTCAAGTATGGATGGTGTCGAGCCGTCCCGGATGTTCCGGGACGGCCCGAGGAACCGCTACGCCGCCGGCGTCCAGTTCTGATCGACACCGTCGACGGTTTCGATGATCTGCTGCACCGGACCGCCGTCACCCTCGACCACCTCGGTCACATAGATGGTCCGCACGGCCTGGCCGTGATCGTCGAAGGTGAATTGCCCGGACGGCGTGGCCACATCGGTCGCCGCCAGCGCATCCAGGAACGCCTGCTCATCGCCCATACCGCCAGCGCGGGTCAGCGCATCGGCCACGATCATGGCGCTCAGATAGCCCTCGTAGTCATAGGTGCCGGGCAGCCGGTCCTGGCCGGACGCCTTGAAGGCTTCGAGATACGCGGCATTCTCCGGCGAATCGATGCTGGGCGTGTAGCCGCCCGTCTGCACCAATCCAAGCGCGGTGTCGCCCATTTCACCCAGAACGCCTGCGGTGAAGTAGTCCGGAGCGACCAGCGCCACGTTCGGGGTCATGCCGAAATCGGCCATTTGCTGCGCGAACGCGAGCGCGCCCGGTCCCGCAAAGAACGCATAGGCCACGTCGATGCTGGTCGGGTCGACCTGGCTGATGAAGGGACCATAGTCGGTGGTGCCCAGCGGCGGCTTCTGCTGCGAGACGATCTCACCACCGGCGGCGGTGAAGGTATCGGCAAAGCCGTTCACCCGCTCTTCACCAACGATGAAATCCCAGGCGAAGGTGGCCGCTTTGGTCTTGCCCATTTCGGCAGCCGTGTACCAGCCCAGCACCCGATCCTGCTGCCCATTGGCCAGCGCGGTGCGGAAGACGTACGGGCTGCGGTCCGGACCGGTCGCCACCTGCGCGCCGCCCACCGAGAGAATGAGCGGGATCTCTTCCGTGGCGGCGTATTCGGCAATCGGCGGCACGACCGCCGAGTTGACGATACCCATCAGCAGATCGACCCCTTCCTCACCGACCAGGCGGCGCGCCTGATCGAGCGCCTGCTGGGGATCGCCTGCCGTGTCAGCGAAAACGAGCTCGACCGGAACCCCGGCGACCTCATTGCCAATCGAGTCGAAATAGAGCTGGATACCCGCATTGACCTGTTCACCGAAAACGGCGAACGAACCAGTCGTGGGATTGAGCACACCGATCTTGATCGGCCCGCTCGCGCCTGGTGTGGCGTCTTGCGCGATCGCAACACCCAGACCAGAAATTGCGAAGGAAACTGCCAACACCAATGTCAGAAGTCGTTTCATCGGAATTCCTCCTTCGATTGTCCGTTTTCGATTGTTCAGTGTCCAAAATCCAGTGTCCAGCGGAAGCCCAGCGCTCTGGACTCTGGACACCGGACACTGGACGTTCGTACTAGCTCATCAACGCCTTGCGGGTTGCCACCAACAGGCGACCGCGCTTCTGCGCCAGCTCGGCGATCTGCTCCGGCGTGTACTCGAAGAGGCCGCCCTGGGTCTTGAGTCCCAGCTTGCCTTCCTCGACCTTCTCGGTGACGGTGCTGGAGATACCCGTGTTGTTGCTGAGGTCCTTGTTCAGGTAGCTGGCAACCGCGGTGTAGATATCCAGCCCGGCGACATCGAGCAATTCCAGCGGACCGATGACGGCCAGCTTGTAGCCGATGCCCCATTTGGTGATGGTGTCGATATCCTGCGCCGAGGCAACGCCTTCGTCCAGCAGGTGCAGCGCCTCGCGCATGATCGCGTAGAGGATGCGGTTCTCGACGAAACCCGGCACATCCTTGTCGACCGTGCCCGCCACCATGCCGATCTTCGCGATGATCTCCTTGATCGTCTCGACGGTGGCTCCGTCGGTCTGCGCGCCCTTGATCACCTCGATCACCGGGATCAGGTGCGGCGGGTTCGACCAGTGCATACCCACGACGCGGTTCGGCTCACTGATCCCCTCTTGCAATGTGGTGATAGGGATACCCGAGGTATTGGACGCCAGGATCACACCCGGCTTCGCCTGCTTGGCGAGATCCTCGAAGACCGCCTTCTTGATCTCCAGCCGCTCCGGCACCGTCTCGACCACGAAATCGGCGGCGCCCACGGCTTCGGCCTGATTGGTCGTGAGCGTAATGCGCCCCTTGGCGGCTTCGGCCTCCTCAGCGGTCAGAAAACCGCCGCCGACCAGCGTCTTGAAGACGAAATCGATCGTGCCCCTGGCCTTCTCGATCTGATCGTCCTTGATATCTGAGAGGTAGGTGTCGAAGCCATAGCGGGCAAACGTCGCCGCCATACCCGGCCCCATGGTTCCGGCGCCAACCACCGCGACAGTCTTGATGTTCTCGATGCTCATCGTGTTCCTTTCCGTACAACGAACGTGACTAACTTCCCAGACGACTCGTGTCGAAACCAGAGACCCTTCCCTACAACCGAAGCGTCTCAGGACTCCGGACTCCGGACTCCGGACTCCGGACTCCGCCCCCGCCTAATGCATGCTGATCCCGCCGCCAATATTGATGGCGGAACCGTTGATGAACTTCGCCTCTGGCGAGCAGAGGAAGACGATCAAACCGGCGATGTCCTCCGGCTTCTCGTGCTGGTGCAACGGCATGTGCGATTCCACATAGTCGAAATGCGCCTGCAGGAACGCCGCCCGCGTGCCCGGGGTATCGAGCAACGTCGGTGTGACATAGACGGTGGTGATGCCCCGTGGGCCGAGCTCATTGGCCAGCTCGCGGGTAAGCCCGAGCACGGCCGCCTTGCTGGTGACGTAATGGGCCATGCCCGGCGTGCCCATCCAGACCGTATCCGACCCGATATTGATGATCTTGCCGTCGCCCTGTTCGGTCATGGCGGGAACGACCGCCTTGGTGGCCAGGAAGACGCCATCGACATTGACCTTCATCCGCTTCTGCCATTCGGCGTAGGTCAGCTCGTCGAACGGGGTGCCCGTGAAAAGACCGGCGTTGTTGATGAGCACATCGATCCGCCCGAAATTCTTGAGCGTCGTGGCGGCCAGCTTGGCCATATCTTTCTCAGAGGTGACATCCGCCTTGACGTAGATCACCTTGTTGCCGCGTTTCGCCTTCTTCAGCTCGGCAGCCAATTCGCGGCCGTCGGCGATATCGGCAATGACCACCGCCGCGCCTTCATCGACCAGCCGCCGGGCGAGCACCGCTCCGATCTCGCCCGCGCCGCCAGTGATGATGACGACGCGGTCCTTCACACTGATTGCCATACTCGTTTCCTTTCTTCAACGGGCCGCCTGACCCCGTTGCCTGATAGCGAATGTCGTGGCGGGACCCGTGCCCGCCTCGTTGTGGCGGGACCTGTTCCCGCCCCGTTGTCCTGACGGGACCCGTGCCTGCCTCGTTGTCCTGACGGGGCACGGGCGCCGCCACTACGATGCTCCTTCTGCCCAATCGTCCAGCGCGGCCATGGCCGCCCCGACACCAGCGCCAAGCTCGACCTTCCACCCCATGTCATGCAGGCTGCGCTCCCAAACCGCGAGTTGCGCGGCCAGGTTTGCCGGATGCGCGGCCATGCCCATATGACCGAGACGGAAGAGCTTGCCGTAGAGTTCGCCATACCCCGGCGAGATCATCACGCCGTACCGCTCGCGCATCAGCCCGCGCATCTTTTCCTCGTCGAGCCCGTCCGGGACCCTGACCGCAGTGACGCATGAAGCGCTGATCTCTTCCCGTGCCGGCCAGAGCTCGAACCCCAACGCGTTCGCGCCTTCCCGGGCAGCCTTGGCGATCGTCTGATGCCGCCAGGCGACATGCTCCATTCCCTCTTCCAGATTCTGGGCGAGGGTCGATTCGAGCGCGTACATCTCGCTGACGGACGGCGTGTATGGGAAACGGTTTCCCTCCAGCCAGGCGTCTTTCCAGTCGAGAATCGAAAGGAAGGAACCGCGCAACGGCTTGGCATGCTTTTCCATCGCCTCCCAGGCGGCCGGACTGATCGACATCAGCGAGAGCCCCGGGGTACCGGAGAGGCATTTCTGCGGCCCAGCGATGGCGATATCCAGCCCCCACTCCTCCGGGCTGAGCACCTCCGCGCCGAGCCCGGAAACGGTATCGACCATGGTCAACACCCCAAACTCGTGCGCGATGTTGCCGATCTCCTTGACCGGGTTGTGCGTGCCGGACGGGGTCTCGGAATGGACGACGGAGAGATACTTCACGCCGGGATTGGCATGCAGCGCTTTGCGCACATCCTCCGGATCGATCGCCTCGTTGTAGGGAACCGCGACCTCGATCGTCTCGCCGCCGAACTTGTCGATAAAGAGCTGGAACCATTTGCCGAAGACCCCGGAGACGAGGTTGAGCACCTTGTCGCCCGGCTCGATCAAGCTGGCCGCGGCGGCCTCCAACCCCAGGATCGCTTCCCCCTGCATCATGATCACGTCGTAATCAGTGCGATAAACCTGCTTCAACAGGTCCTGCGTATGCGCGAAGAGTTCCTTGAAGGCAGGGTCATAGTGATAGAGCACCGGTTTGGCAAGATCACGGCGGGTGCGGTCGGGCACTTCCACCGGTCCTCCGGCCATGTTGAATCGTGGCCAGTCGGTCATGGGATTGCTCCTTTTGACTTATGTGAGACGGATGAAAACGGCACATACAATTGGGCGCCATGAGTTGGAGTCTTCGCTTCAAACTGCGTGAATTTCTGAAGAACAGCCTTTGGCTGGTGCCCGTCATTGGGGTCGTCATCTGCATCCTTGCCCAGCGGCTGGTAAGCAACCTCGACGATCGTTGGGATCCGCCGAGTGGCCTGACCTTTACTCCCAGCACTGCCAGCACGATGCTCTCGGCGATCATCAGCGCGTCGATCAGCCTGATCGGATTCATGCTGACCATCCTGGTGCTGGTGGTGCAGATCTCCGGATCGTCCTATTCGCCGCGCACGTTGCTCTTCGTCTTTCGCAATCAGCAGCTCAAGCTTTCGCTGGGCCTCTTCGTCGGCACGCTGGTTTTTGCGTTTCTGTCGATGGGCCAGATCTCCGACACCAGCGCCAACAACCTGAGCGTCATCGTTTGCGCCACTCTGGTGCTGTTCAGCATCCTGTTTTTCCTGCAAAGCCTCAGCCAATTGATGCACGGCATTCGTCCAGCCAAGATGGCCGACCGGGTGACGAAGACAGGGCACCAGGTGATCGCCGAGGTCTATCCCGATCCGGCCCCGACCGAATGGGATGCCGCCTATCGCAATGTCTTGCCAAACACGGCTCCCACCCGAAAGGTGTTCCACAGCGGCGACGGAGCGGTGCTGCAGGCCGCCGATGTGACAGGGCTGCTGAAACTGGCGATCGCGCACGACGCGCTGATCGTGCTGCCGATAGCGGCCGGAGATTTTCTGCGCTACCGCGGGATGGCCTTCGAGATCTATGGGGGCACGACCCTGCCGGGAGACAAGACACTGTTGGGTCATCTCGCCCTCGGTTCCGAACGCACCCCGGAGCAAGATCCCGCCTTTGCTTTGCGGGTGGTGGTCGATATCTCGCTCAAAGCGCTTTCTCCGGCCATCAACGACCCCACCACCGGCGAGCAGTTGCTCGACCGGGTGGAAGACCTCTTGACAGATTTGGTGCAGCGCGATCTGCATACCGGTGTCTTTCGCGATGAGCGGGGCACGCCCCGTCTCGTCTATCCCTCCCCAACCTGGGAAGATTTTCTGCTCCTCGGTCTCACCGAGATCCGTCTCTACGGCGGAACGAATCCGCAGATCTGCCGCCGTCTGGGAGCGCTGCTGAACAATCTGCTCGAGGTTGCGCCGGACTATCGCCGCGCGGTCATTCGCGAAGAGCAGGCGCGTTTGCGCCGCAACCTCGAACAGAATTTCCCCGATCCGTTCGATCGGGCGATTGCGAGCGTGCCGGATACCCAGGGTTTGGGCGTCACCGATCTACCCACCGTCGTTTCCACCTGACCGCTTGCCAAGCGGATACCATGTTCCTGCGATGGCGGGGGGTGGTGCAGGCCCCCGGTCATCGCGTTCCAGGGCGGAACGGGCGAGGCCTGCCCGCCCGTTCCGCGAATCTGGTTAGGAGTACCCGAGCTCGCTGAGCTTGGTCTTGACACCCTCGGCGTCACCAACGGCCGAAACCGTCACCGTGCCGGCGATGATGTCTTCCTGCGCCTTCGCGACTGCATCCTTGGTCTCCTGCGAGACGCTGTCCGGCAAGTCGAGCAGGCGGACGCCGCCGTTCTCGACGTTCATCGTGTAGACCTGGCCGAAGTCGGGCGTGCCGACATTGGCAATGATCTGCTCGTACACGCCGGTGTAGTCGAAGAGCACCGAGGTCAACAGCACATCGCTGTAATCGGCGCTCTTGTCGCCGATGACGTCGATGAACCAGGCCGGGCTATCGGGATTGGCCTCGTTGTGCTCGCGAATCGCCTCGATCATGCCGAAGGAGGCGCCGTCGCCCATGCCGAAGATGATGTCGGCGCCGGCGGCGAGCTGCTGCTCGGTGACGCGCTTGGCGCCCGCGGCATCGTCGTAGGCGGCCTCACCGATGACCGAGTAGATCAGCTTGGCGTCCGGATTGCTGGCCTTGAGACCTTCGGCAAAGCCGACGGTCATGTAGTTCCAGGTCGGCGGCTCGCCAGAGACCACCACACCCACGGTGCCGGTGGTCGTGCTGAGACCGGCCAGAACACCGGCCAGGTAAGCCACTTCCTGCGCCTGGGTCTCGATATCGGCCACCAGATCGCCGATGGCGTTCGGGTTCTCGATGACCGCCACCGGCACGCCATCAGATGCGGCGAAGTCCGGGCAGGTGGTCTGATAGCCACTGGCGTGGCAGATGATCAGACCGGCGCCTTCATCCGCCAGGTCCTTGAGGGCCGGGGTGATGTCATCGTACCCGCCGTTCTCTTGCACGAGCGCTTCGATGCCAAACGCCTCAGCGGCCGCCATCACGCCATCGGCGCCCTGCTGGTCCCATCCGAGATTGGTCATCGAGCTGGGGGTGATCAGCGCAACCTTGCTGATCGAGGTTGTCATCGACTCAGGAGTTGCGTCCTGCGCCGAAATCGCAGCGAACGACCCGAACGTGAGCATCGCAACGAGGGCGGTCACGAACAGGTATCGCGTCGTACCACGAACACGAGTCATGGGCCTGTCTCCTTTCTGACTGGTCCAGTTCTCTCTATCGCGCCGAGAACCGCTCCCGCGCGGGGGTGCATCGGTCCTGTTGTTCCCGATGCACCCCGGCGAGGGGCCCTGGCTCATGCGTTCCCCACCGTGAACGGTGGGGCTACGAGAAGCCAAGGGTCTCCGACCCTGACAATGAGATTCGACTATGCGAACGATCCCTCCTTCTCGCGAGAGTCGACGTGTGAAACGTCGTTGAAACCGTCCCGTTCGATACGCTCGTAGTCGTCGATCAGCCGACGCGTCGCGTGACGTTCCGGCTGATGATTGACATAGTCGACTACGGTTTGCAACGATCGTTCGCTGAACGAATTGACGCCGTATTCGCGTTGCCATCCAGGCCAGGGATGCTCTGCACGCTGCAGTTCGTGTCCGAGCAGATGACTGCTCGTCCCCTTGAGCGCATTGAGCACTTCAGCAATCGAGTACTTTGGAGGCACGGAAATGGCGACATGCACATGGTCGGGCATCATGCCAATTGCCCAGACCTTCGCGTTGTGATCGTCGGCGATCCCATAAACCGTTCGCCGCACAATCGACTCGATCTGTTGGTCGATCACCGGCTCGCGGTATTTCGTCGTCCAGACGAGGTGATAGAACAACCGCCACCACGTCATCGTGCGGCCCTTCTACGCATTGCTGCTTCCGCAACGCCACGCGCGGTCGAACTCAGGGTCGGAGACCCTTGGCTTCTCATAGCCCCACCGTTCACGGTGGGGTGCACCCCGTTCACGACGGGGAGCACCCCGCTCACGTTGATGGACGCCGCCACGAAGTCAGCCTCCATCACCGTTGCCCTCGCGCATACGGAACGCCCAGCGCCGCCGGGACCGTGGTCCGCCGCGCCAGCACGATCATCGCGATCATGATGCCGATATACGGGAACATCCCGATGAACTCGGTGCGCACATCCACCCCGATGATTTGCAGACTGTCGCCCAGCGCATTCAGCATGCCGAACAAGATGGCGGCGAACGCGATCTTCCACGGATTCCACCCGCCGATCATGGTGATCGCCAGCGCGATGAATCCCTGCCCGACCGTCATCCCGATCGTGAAGATCTTCAGGTCGGCCACCGCCAGGAACGCCCCCGCGAACCCGGCCATGATCCCGGCCAGCGCCATTGCCAGATAGCGCACCTGGACCACGTTCACACCCGCCGCATCGGCCGCGAATGGGTTCTCGCCCACCGCGCGCACGTTCAGCCCGAACCTCGTCCGCGTGAGCAGGAAGGCAAACACCGGCACCAGCAACCAGGCAATGTAGAAGAGCAACTGCCGGTCGAAAAGCGCTTTGCCGATGATGGGAATATCGGCCAGCAGCGGAATGCGCACCGTCATCGGGCGCACCGAGGCCGAAACGTTCTGCCCCCCGAAGAGATCGCGGAAGAGATAGCCCGTCAACCCGGCGGCAAAGATCGTGATCGCCAAACCGACCAGCACCTGATCGACGCGCAACGACACCGTCAGGAACGCGAAAAGCATCGCCATCGCCAAACCGGCAGCCATTCCCGCCAGCAGGCCATACGTCACGCTCTCGGTGTGATAGGCAGCGTAGAACCCGAAGAAGCAGCCGGAAAGCATCATCCCTTCGATGCCGAGGTTCAGCAAACCCGATTTCTGGGCAAAGACATCGCCCATCGAAGCGAGCACGAGCGGCACCGCCCGCAAGAGTCCGGTGGCCAGAATGGCGGTCAGGAAATCGGCCAGATCGATGCCATTGATCGTCATTACGACGTCTCCAACCCTTCCAGCGCGCTGGGGCCGATCGAGGTTTCCGGTTCCACCCGGTCGTCCGGCCGCCCCCGCAGCCGCTCGGAGATGACATGCCAGCGACGCTCCAGATAGACCGCCACCGCGAAGCAGATGAGCATCAAGCCTTCGAGCATTTCCACGAAGTAGGTCGGCACATCCGCGCGCCGCGGCATCGAATCGCCGCCGACCAGCAGGAACGAGAAGAAGAAGGCGAAGGGAATGATGAGCAAGCTGTTCAAGCGCGCCAGATAGACCAGCGCGAACGCGGTGAACCCGTAACCCGGATTCCAGTTGGCCTTGAAGAGCCCCTGCACACCCAGCACGTCATTCGCCCCGGCCAATCCCGCAAACGCGCCGGAGAGCAGCAACGCCGACCCGGCCAACCGCCCCACCGGCAGCCCGGCATGGATGGCCGCTTTGCGGTTGCGCCCCACCACGTCGATGCAGAAACCGTAGACCGTCGAGCGGAAGACGATTGCCACCACCACCACGCAAAGCAACCCGACGATCAGGCCGATATGCACCTCGGTGCCGGGGATGAAAGGCAGCCGGTCTTCCAATGGGATCTGCTTCGTTTGCGGCGCGACGACGTCCGGGTTCTTGAACGGCCCCTTCACCAACCAGGCGCAAACGTTGACCGCCACGTAGTTCATCATCAGCGTCGTGATGATCTCGTTCAGGCTGAACTTGACCATCAGCAACGCCGGAATCACCGCCCAGAGCAGCCCCCCGACGATGCCGGCCAGCGCGGCGATCAGCCACATGAGCGGATTCGGCACCGATCCGGCCACCGCCGCTCCCGCCACACCGGCCAGCAGCGCCCCGACCATGAACTGCCCATCGATACCGATGTTCCAGACGCTGGCGCGCAGGGCGATCAACAACCCGGCGCTGACGATCAGCATCGGCGCCATTTTCTTGAAGGTCTCGGTCAGTCCGCCGCTGTTGAGCAGCCCGCGCTCGAAGAGGATGCGGTAGGCGTGCAACGCATCCTTGCCATTGGCTTCCAGGAAGATGCCGCCAATCACGAACGCCATGACGATCGCGAGCACGCTGCTGGCGATGGGCAAGATGCTGATCCCGGACATGCGCGCGCGTTCGTTCATGCGGCGCTCTCCTGGACAGCAGACCGGCCGGACAGCATCAAGCGGCCGATGGTTTCCACATCGACCTGAGCGCGGTCGAAGGTCTCCACGATCTCGCCGTTGTAGATCACGCCGATACGGTCACTGATCTCGAGAATCTCATCCAGCTCCGATGAGATCAGCAGCACGGCCTTGCCGCTGTCGGCTTCCTCGCGCAGCGTCTTGAGCACGAACTGCGCGGTCTTGAGATCAAGTCCGTAGGTCGGCTTGTTGCAGACGATCACAGTCGGATTCATCGCCAGCTCGCGCGCCAGCATCAGCTTTTGGATGTTGCCGCCCGACAGCAGGGTGATGCGCGTATCGGCGCTTGGGGTCTTGACGGAGAACTGCTCGATCAGCTTGTTGGCATTCTCTTCGATCGCCTTGCGGTTCAGGAAGATACCGTTGGAAAACGGCGACCGGGTGATGGTTTTCAGCGCGGCGTTCTGCGCCACGCTCATACCGGGCACCACGCCCTCGCCCATGCGGTCGTCGGTGATGTAACCGATCCCCGCTTTGGAAAGGGTCGCCACGCCTTTGTTGGTGAAGTCCTTGTCGTCGAAGATGAGGCGGCCGCCGGTGGTCTTGCGTTGCCCGGCGATGATCTCGCCCAGCTCTTTCTGACCGTTGCCATCGACTCCGGCGATCCCGTAGATCTCCCCTGCCCGCAGTTGGAGCGAGAGGTTGCGGATCGCCATCTCTCCCCGGTCTCCCATCGCGGAAACGCCAACGAGCTCCAACAGCGTCTTGCCGGTGGCGACATGTTGCTGGAACGTTTCGGCCGCCGCCGGCATCCCGCCGAACATCGTCTCCACGATCTTCTGCCGTGCCCCGGCGCGTCCCGCTGCCGCGATCTCCACAGGCCCGAGCTCGCCCACATTCTTGCCACCGCGCAAGATGGTGACCCGGTCGCTGACGTCGAGCGCCTCTTCCAGCTTGTGCGTGATGATGACGACCGACACACCCTCTTCCCGCAACCGCTTCAGGATGCGGAAGAGCCCGTCGACCTCAGAAGGGGTGAGCACCGAGGTCGGCTCGTCCAGCAAGAGCACGCGTGTGCCGCGGAAGAGGACCTTCACGATCTCCACCCGCTGCCGCTGCCCGATCGAGAGATGGCGCACCTCGGTATTGGGATCGGTGTTGAGCTCGAACCCGGCCAGCAGTTCCTTGAGTTGTTGCTCTCCTCGGCTGAGATTGAGAACGAAGCCGGTCTTGGTGCCGAGCATGACGTTTTCGATGACGGAGAGATTCGGCACCAGGGTGAAATGCTGGTAAACGGTGCCAATACCCAGCGCCAGCGCCTCGGACGGCGAACCGATCGTGACCGGTTTGCCATCGAGCGTGATACTCCCGGCGTCGGGTTGGTACATCCCGGAAAGGATGTTCATCAGGGTCGTCTTGCCGGCCCCGTTTTCGCCCAGCACGGCATGGATCTCGCCCGGATAGAGGGTGAGATGCACCTGGTCGTTGGCCTGCACCGGCCCGAACCGCTTGTCGATGCCAACCATCGTCACGATTGGCTGGGTTGTCACCGTTCCATCCGTCATTGCATCCGTCGTCCCCACCAAAGTGGAAAGACCTCTCGTCGAAGGGCCGCGCGGTTCGAACCCGCGCCATCGCCCCGGTTTGTCATTCTGAGCGCAGCGAAGAATCTCTCTCCATCAGCGCCCACTTCATCAATGTGGCGGGACCTATGCCCACTTCATCGTCGTAGTGGCGGGACCTGTGCCCGCCATCACGTTGCGTACGTCCGTTATCGGGCTTCGCCCGATCGCAGGGCAGACACGCCCTCCACTACGACCGAAATCGTCTCGGGGCTCAGGACTCAGGACCCAGAACTCCGGCCCCAGGACTCCGGACTCCGGACCCCCGACCCCGTCACTCCCCGTAAAACTCCGGCGCCTTCTTGTACCCCTTGAAGCTCTCGGGGTCGTGCGAAAAGAAGATGCGTCCTCCGATCTTCTGGGTCAGATTCTCGATCTTGTACATCGACTCCAGGAGCTCACGGGGATCGGAATGCAGCCCCATGAGCACCTTGTTGTAGAGGTTGTGCGGGTTGTAGGCGACGTCCACCGGGAAGACCATTGGCGCCTCACCGGTGGGACGAACGACAAACGAGTAATGCCCCTCGGAATGACCCGGGGTTTCGATCAGGCTGACCCCCGGAGCCACTTCGTACTCGAATCCGTGCAGCGGCGGCAGCAACGTGAACTTGCCACCCGGAATCTCGACCAGGTTCTTGTCGTACCCCAGCCGTTCCCACGGATCGGGCACATAGGCATGCCGCAGCTCGGTCTTGCTCATGATGAATTGCGCGCCCGGGAAATACCGGTTGCCCGAGCAATGGTCGAAATGCAGATGGGAATTGACGACGATGTCGATCTCTTCCGGCCGCACCCCGATGCTCGCCAGCTGAGCGACGATGGTCTGGTCTTCGCTCTGCTCCGGTTTCTCGAACGGCAGGTTCCGCTCCACCCAATCCTTCTCGAACCCGGTATCGAGCAGCACCTTCTTGTCACCGGTGTCGACATAGACCGCAAAGACCGGGAAGCGGTATTCGATCCCCTGACCGTGGTTCCAGGTGACGAACGACATATCGAGCATGAGCGTGCCCATGTCGAGCAGATAAACGCGTGTTGCCATCAGATGCCCTCCTCTTCACACCCGGCCGAAAGGAGCCAGTGGTTGTCGAACAAAACGTTGATCTCGTAGGTCTCGAGCCAGAAGCGCCAGCGCGCCTCGGCTTCGTCGTGCTCGTCGGTCTGCTCCAGACTGCGCTCCGGGTCGATCCAAACGCCCTCGTTGAGCAGCCGCGCCGGAAGCGGTGTACCCGAAATTGCCGAACGTGCCCGAACTTCGTACTTCTTGCCCACTAATCGTTCTCCACAGCGGCGCCAACTCGTTCTGCATGCTGCGTGCTGCCTGCTGCCTGCTGCCGTTGCTGCGCCCGCCAGACGCGCTCGGGCGTGGCAGGCAGCTCGTGCAGGTCGATGCCAAGATCGCCCAACGCGGTTGTCACCGCCGCAATCGCCCCCGCCAGCGCGCCCTCTCCGACCCCCTTGGAACCATACGGCCCAGGACCGTCGGCATTCTCCACGATGGTCGAGCGGTGCGAATCCGGCAGGTCGAGCATAGTCGGGATGTGGTAGTCGAAGAGCGAGCCGTTGGTCAGTTGCCCGCTGGATGGGTCGTAAATCATCTCTTCGTAGATGGCGTTGCCGATGCCCTGCATCAGACCGCCCATCTCCTGGGTCTCTACCTGTTTGGGATTGAGCGCCTTGCCGACATCGGCCACGCTGGCAGTCTTGAGCAGGGTGATCTTGCCGGTATCGGGATCGACTTCCAGCTCGATTCCCCCGATGCAGACCTCCCAAAAAACCGGTCCTTCGGCATAGGAGCCGCTGCCGTGCTCCGGCCGCACCTCGCCCCGGCCGATCAGCTCACCGCCGACCATGCCGAAATGCGCCTTGATGAGATCGGGATAGGTAATCGATTCGTCCTCGTGCCAGATGGCGCCATCGCGCATCTCGAGCGCTTCTTTCGGCAATCCGAACTTCTGACTGGCGATATCGAACAACTGCTCGCGCAATTCCGTTCCGGAACGCAGAACCGCCATTCCCGCCAGCGTGGTCGAACGGCTGGCGCCAGTCGAACGGTCGTACGGCGTCACCTGGGTGTCGCCCCCCATGACCCGTACATGATCGACGGTCAACGCCAGTTCTTCCGCAACGATCTGGCTGAACACCGTGCGCGCCCCCTGCCCCATATCGGTCGAGGAGACATAGAGCACGACCTTGCCATCGGCTTCCATACGCGCGAACGCGGTGCTGACCGGGTGCGCGCCCGCCGCCAGCAACCCAACGCTCACCCCACGCCCGACATTCGCCGGCTTGGGGGAATCCCAATCGAGATTGTTGGCGCACTTGCGAATGTCGCCTTTGAGGTCCGCGTCGAGCGGTTTGCCGCCCGGACGCACGTACTCGCCCGGCTCCAGCAGGTTGAGCTCACGCATCTCCACCCCGTCGAGCCCGCAACGACGGCCGATCTCGTCGATCTGGCATTCGCCCACCCATTGCAGGTGCGACGCGCCGAACGCGCGATACGATCCGGCGGGAGAGGTGTTCGTGTAGACGCCCCAGGCATTGACATCGACCGCGGTCCAGCGGTAGGGACCGGGCGCCGCGTCCGCCCCGGTGGCAACCACCCGCGGCCCATTGTCGGCATACGCGCCGGTATCGAACCAGGCGCGCACCTCGCGGGCCAGCAGGGTGCCATCCTTGCGAGCCCCCGTGCGCATCCACGCCTTCATGCCATGCCGTCGGGTCGTGACCATCGATTCGTCGACGCTGTTCTGGATCCGCACCGGACGTTTCGCCTTGCGGGCGAGCGCGACCGTGATCGGTTCCATCTTGGTGTACGACTTGCTGCCGAACCCGCCCCCAGCCAGGGAACCACGATGCGCACGCTGGCGACCGGAAGCTGGAAAAGATCGGCAATCTCGGCCCGCACCAGGAAGGGATGCTGGCAGTTGGAATGCAACGTCACCTCATCGCCGGCGTGATTCCACTCGGCGATGGTGGTGTGGGTTTCCATGGCGTATTGATAGACCGCCGGGAAAGCGTACTCCCTTCCACCACGATATCGGCTTCGGCAAAAGCGGCGTCCAGATCCCCCCGGCCAAATTGATGGTGATAGCAATAGTTCCCGGGATCGAGCTTGAACTCGCCCAACCCATGGAAGAGCCCCTTGCGCAGCAGCTCGGTGACATGCAGATGCGGCGCATCCTCGGCGAGCGCCTCGTCGATGGAAAGCACCGCCTCCATCGGCTCGTAGTCGATCTCCACCAAGTCGGCCGCATCGGCGGCGATCTCCGGTGTCTCGGCCGCGATCGCCACCACCGGCTCACCCGCGAACCGCACCCGATCGATGGCGATCAGGGGACGGTCCTTGATGGCATGCCCGTAGTAGGGATCGATGTCGAGCACATCGTCTCCGGTCATGACGGTGATCACGCCCGGCAATGCCTTGGCGGCGCGTGCGTCGATGCGGGTGATCTTCGCGGCCGCGAACGGGCTCCGGATCAACTTCCCGTAGACCATGCCCGGAATGACCAGATCGCCCGCGAACTTCGTTTCGCCGATCGCCTTGGCGCGCGCGTCGATCCGGGGGGTATCGGTTCCGACAGTCATTGGTCCCCCTCCTGCAGCCGCTTGGCCGCGCGTTCGACCGCGTCGATGATGTTCCAGTAGCCAGTGCAGCGGCAGAGATTGCTGCTCAGGTTCTGCTCGATCTCGGCGCGGGTCGGATTCGGGTTGTCCGCCAACAACGCCTTGACCGCCAGAACCATGCCAGGCGTGCAGAAGCCGCATTGAATGGCCGATTCCGCGATGAACGCTTCCTGCACCGGATCGAGCGATCCATTGCGCGCGAGCCCTCCACGGTGACGATCTCTTTGCCGGTCGCCTCGTACGCCAGCGTGCAGCACGAACTGACCGGCAACCCATCGACGAGCACCGTGCACGCCCCGCAGACCTGCGAATCGCAGGAGCGCTTGGTTCCCTTGAGATTCAGGTCGTCGCGGATGAAATCGAGCAACATGCGCCGCGCTTCGACCGGCTTGCGGACACGCTGCCCATTGACAGTGGTCTCGACGGTAATCTGGGTGTTCAGTTCGGTTGCGGTGCTCATGATTGGCGAGCCTTCGCTTGATCGGCGGCGTTCTGCAACGCCTTCTGGACGTAAACAGCCACCAGGTGACGCTTGTAGTCGGCCGATTCGAAACCCTCTTCGTCGATCTCGGCCTCGCTCGCGGCGAGCATTCCGGCCTGTTGGAAGAGGGGCAGTCCCGATTCCTGTCCGCGGATCGTCTCTTCCACGGTACGCATTCGCTGTGGTTTCGGACCAACCGAACCGACGACCACCCGCGCATCGTCGATGACGCCATCCTTCACCGACACCGCCGCCGCCACGGTGGCAACCGGGCGCTCATGGGTCTTGAACCGCTGGTACGAAACCCCGGTCGTGTTCCAGAGGGCTGGCAACGTGATCTTCGTCATGATCTCGTCAGCCTGCCGGTCGGTCTCCAGCAGTCCGTGAAAGAACTCCTCCACCGGCACCTCGCGGCTGCCATCGGACGATTCCAGCGTGACCGATGCCTCGATCGCGGCCAGCAACGTGGCTGGATCGGAATGCGGTTCGGCGAAACAGAGATTGCCTCCGATGGTGCCCGCCGCCCGCACCCGCGTGTTGGCGATGATTCCTTCCAGCGCGGCGAAATACGGCGCGTGCTCCCGCACCAGCGGGTTGCGCGCGATGTCGCGATGGGTCGCCAACGCGCCGATGGTCAGCGCGCCGGATTCCGCTCGGGCGATCTCCCGCAGCCCATCGATCTTCTTGATATCGATCAGTCGGTTGACCGGGGTCAGCCGTTCCTTCATGACGATCAGCAGTTCGGTGCCGCCCGCGTACACCGCGGCGTCATCGCCAAACTGCCGCAGCAACGCGGACGCGTCCGAAACCGAACGGGGCGCGTGGATTTCGATCGGCGCAAGCATCAGACCACCTCCCGAACTGGCGCGCGCATCGACCGCTCCGCCCCGTCATCCGTAGCAGAGGGCCTCCGTGCCCTCTCGTCGTCCGGCGCGTGTCCGGCCCCCTCCGCATCTTTCGTAGCAGAGGGCCTCCGTGCCCTCTCGTCGTCCGGCGCGTACCCCGCACGCTCCACTTCGCGGATCAGGTAGTTCCAATAATTCCCGATGAACTCGTCACGGTACTTGTCCTGATAGACCGTACTGGCCATCTCATCCGACATCGGCGTCAGCTCGCCGAACGAGCGCGCGATCGACTGAATCTGCAGCACCCGCTCCAGTGTCAACGCGGTGTAGACCACCCAGGGCAGCGTCTTGCCGGTGACCAGCACGCCATGCCCGCGCATGATCACCACGCGTTTCTGGCCCAATGCCGCCGCCACCGATTCCCCCTGCTCCGGGGTCATGATCAGTTCGGCGGTCTTGTCGAAGTACGCCAATCCGTCATAGAAGAGGACCGCGTCGTGATTGATCATCTCCAGCTTGGCGTCGGTGGCGCCGAAAGCGGTCGAGTAGAGCGGGTGCGTGTGCACCACCGCGTGCACATCCGGCCGGGCGCGGTAAACCGAGGTATGCAGCACCGATTCGAGATGGACCGGGCCGTTCCCCGCCAACCGATTTCCATCCAGATCGATGGTGAGCAGCGCGTCGTCGGTCACTTCTTCCAGGCCGATGCCGTTGCGTTTCATGATGACCGTGTCGCCGTCACGCACGCTGACATGCCCCAGGGTGTAATCCCCATGGCCCTGCATGCCAAGAATCCGGCACGCCCAAACAAGTTGCTCGCGAAGATACTGATCAGACACGGTGCGCTCCACGGGTGGAAATGGGAAATAGGAAATGGGAAAGGGAAAGGTCGTGCGGTTCGCGCCGCACACCTGAACATCGATGCCTCGCGGCAACCCTCGTCGTTCTGGCCATTTCCTATTTCCTATTTCCTATTTCCACGCCCGTCACCATCATTTCCGCTCCGTCGGGGGATACGCCGGATAGGGAAATCCGAAGACCATGATCACGTCGTCGTCACCGGTGTTGACCACCGCGTGCCAAAGATGGGGCGCGATATGCACGGCGTCGCCGGCCGAGAAGGGAACCGCGCCCTGCTCGGTGCGCAGCTCGCCCGTCCCCGCGACGACGAACGCGACCTCCTCGACCTCATGCGAAACCATCGTCATTTCGGTCCCCGGCGTGAAAACCGAGTACCCCAACGATGAGACGATGCCAGCCACGGAATCACCCGTCAGCATCATCTTGCTCCAGCTGCCATTCGGCAACGGAATCTCGTTCACCTGGTCGAGGGGGACTACCGTCACCCCACCGTTTGATCCGTTCATGGTCTACCGAACCTTCGTTTCGTCTCTATCCACCGTCTCAGGCCCCAGGCCCCCGGACCCCGGACTCTGGACCCTGGACTCCGAACTCTGGACCCTGGACTCCGAACTCTGGACCCTGGACTCCGAACTCCGAACTCCGGACTCCGGACTCCGGACTCCGGACTCCGGACTCCGGACTCAAAGCCCTACAACGCCCACTTCCCATCCTTGACGATATACACCCCTGTGTCCTCGATCATCAGCGACGCGTTCAGACAGTTGCCGTCCAGATGGAGCTTGCTCACGTTCTGGCCGCCGGGATAGGCATTGTGGTTGTCACCGAGCGCGAAATGCACCGTGCCCAGCAACCCCTTCTCCGATGGCGATCCGGTCGGCGACTTCTCGCTCGTGCCGAAGGCAAACTCGCCGATCACATCGGCGCCCGGCACGTCCTTGATGACCGCCTTGAGCCGCTCGGCCTCTTCGCCACCCTCGATCGCGACCGCCTTGCCTTTCTCCACCCGCCATTCGATCGGGTTCGGCGTTTGTCCCGGAAGGCCAATGCCAAGCATGATGCCGTCGACCACCACGCGGCCTTCGGTCTTGTCCTCGACCGCCGCGAAGGCGACCTCCGACCAGAGGGGAATCGGCCCCATCATCTGGCCGCGCTTCTTGATCGGGGTCACTTCCAGCGCCGGACGGCCTTCGATGTTCACGCGCAGATCGGTTCCTGCCGGCGACGTGACATGGCACCACTTCGCGCCCTTCATCGCTTCGATCGCGGCGACCGCGCGGTTGGTGGCATCCAGAATATCGGCCTCGGTCAGGTTCCAGGTGCCGATCCCCTCTTCCACCGACGCGATCTTGGCGTTGGCATCGCACGATTCGCGCACCGCCGAAACATGGGCGAAGCGGTTGGCCCATTCCAGATTCGTGATGATGATGATCTCGTCCGAATTCACCATCGCCTGGTGCAGATTCTTCGGCGGAGCCATCGGGAAGGTCATATCGGCAATCGCCTTCTTGACCTGATACTCGTTGTTCATCACCACCGGGAACCCGCCGCGCTCCACCACGATCTGCGCCAGCGCATCCGCCTCGGTCAGATGATCGTTGTCCGTAATGATCGTCACCGTATCGCCGGCCTCCACCGACATACACAACCCAACGATCAGCTCCGCGTCTTGTCGCAGTCCTTTGTTCAGTTCGGCCATTGCTTGGTGCTCCTTTCGCATGAGCGGAAATAGGAAATGGGAAATCGGAAATCGTTATCTTCCGTTGTGGCGTTCGATTGCTGTTCGCAATGCTCCTATCTGACGACGCAGGTCATCGATCTTGACAATCAAGATTCCGCATGCCGGTTCCGTTGTGTATCCGAGACGGGTCGCCAGAATGAGCTGTGTCTTGATCTCGGCAAGCGAACCACGGGCGATATTCAGAAAACGGACATATTCCCCGGACTGGCTTCTTCCATGCCCCTCAGCGATGTTCGATGGCACTGAGACCGCCGCGCGCTGGAGTTGATTCGAAAGTCCATATTGCTCCTGTTTCGGAAACGTCCAGGTCAGTCGGTACACCTCTTCGGCCAACTCCATTGCACCGCGCCAAACGCGGAGATCGGTGAAATCCTTGACCTCAGCAGCCCCGCTTTCCATTTCCTATTTCCGATTTCCTATTTCCGCCCCGGCGAACGCCGGCAACACTTCCTTTGCAAACCGCTCGACCTGTCCGAACTGGTCGAGCGAGCCGAAGCGGCAGACAAAGTAGTCCACCCCGGCCTCCTGGAAGGTCTTCAACCACGCGATCACGTCGTCCGGGGTGCCGATCGGGCCCCATTCCAGCAGGTCCATCGCCTTGCTGAGCTCGGGGTAGTACTGGCTGATGTACGAGTTGATTCCGGCGTGCGCCTCTTCACGCGTGTCGGCGATGTTCATGGTGACCTGGTAGGACATCACGAACTCGGACCGGTCGCGCCCGGCTTCCTCGATCGCGTCGTTCACCTGCGCCAATTGGGCGGCAAACTCCTCTGGGTGACGCGCGCGGCAGCAGGTCATCCAGCCATCGCCATACCGGGCGATGCGCCGGGCGGCCTTGCTGATGACTTTTTCCGTCTTGGCTTCCTCTTTATTGCCCACCGTTAGGCGCGGATTGCTGACTACCCAGATCGGCGGTGGTGTTTGCACCGGGCCGAGCGGCTTCATCTCGGTGCCCGAGTAGAAGGAAATGTTGTCGTACTTGTAGAACTGGCCGTCCAGATCGACCTTGCCCGTCGTCCAGAGCTGGCGCAGCGCATCGAGCCCTTCTTCGAAGATCGCGGCTCGCTTCTCGAAATCGAGCCGCACCGCTTCGTACTCCCGCCGCACCCCCTCTTCCGGATTCCCCATCCCCGTGCCGAGAATGGTCCGTCCATTGGAAAGCGCATCGAGCGTGGCCCATTCGAGCGCGAGGTAGAGCGGGTCGCGCGTGCCGGAGACCATGCAAGCCGTGCCCAGCTTGACCTTCTTCGTCCGCTGCGAAATCGCCGAGAGCACATTGATCGGCTCCCAGCGCGGTTTCGAGAAGAGCGAATCTCCCACCCACACCGAATCGAACCCATTCTCTTCGACCACAACCGAGAGATCGAGCAGATCCTGCAATCCATACCCGGGCGCAATCAACGGCTCCCGATTGTTCAGGTTGACTCCAAACTTGGCGGTGGTCATGAGGGGCCTTCTTCCTCTTCCAGATCTTCCTCGACAACGCTTTGGGGAACATGAATATGCTGCGCCATCAGGCGCGCGGCTTCGCCGCTATCTCCCGCGCGAATGGCGCGCAGAATCGCGGCATGCTCGTCGATCGATTCCGCCATGCCGCCGCGAAGATCGAGCGACGGTGTGCGATAGCGGCGCATGCGGTCTATGAGACTCTTGTAGATCGACTTCAGATCGCCATTGTCGGCCTTGTCGACCAGAAAGCCGTGAAACTCGGCATTGACGCCAAAAAAGGCCTCGGCATCGTTCGCATCGGCCGCCAGGTGCATTGCCTGCTGAAGCGCATCGAGCTGATCGAGATCGTCCGCGGTAAGCCGCGGCGCGGCCAGCCGGACCGCCAGCACCTCCAGCGCTTCGCGCACCTGGTAGGCATCGAGAAACTGCTTCGACGTGAGTTCCGAGACCGTGGCGCCCTGTCGGGGCTTGATGACGATGAGCCCCTCGGCGGAAAGGCGGCGGAGGGCCTCCCGCACCGGAACGCGGCTGACATTCAAGCTGGCAGCAAGCGCCTCTTCGGGCAGCGGGCTTCCGGGCGCGTAGGTGTTGTCGAGAATCCCGGCGCGCAGATGGCTGTAGACCTGTTGAGCCAGTGTGTTCGTGTTCATCGGTGTGGTCATAGCACTGATCGGTGCGCGTGCACGCCCCCTCCAGTTGATTCGCCGAACTACACAGGTGCCTGTATACAGTATACGTCGGTTTCCGCAAAATGAACACTGCCCAGTGAACGCCTGCTCCGCGTTCGTCCGCCAGACAGAATCCGCATGCAGAACTGCATCGATGCTCACTGCGCGGTTGGAGGCGTGTCCGGTCCGCAGTGTGATCACATCATCTCAGTTGCCAGTTGCGCCCGCTCCGGTTCGCGAACAAACAGCCGCCCGCATCGAGCGCAACGATCATCGGCTCGCGGCGGCATCGTCCACGGTCAGGGTTCCGATGTCGACGGCGGTGGCATGCCGCATGCCATTGGCGTCTTCGATCTCCGCTGCTAGCCTGATGATGCGCGGCCCGGTGTCTGGGTCCCGCGCAACCACAATCCCATGCATGATGCCCCCAATGGTGTAGGTGCTGTCTCCTGCAACCGCATCGCCATTCGTGCCGTCATCGAACAGCACAACCGCACTGCCCAGGTTGGGATCGACCTCGCTGCCGAGCAACGCCGCGTACCCCACCCCGAGCACCTGCCCATCGGTCGAGATCGACGCCGATACCACCGCTTCCGAACCGTGATCGGGCAGAATCACCGCGGGCTCGATGATTGCATTCGAGATCACCGGGGCCGCTCCCAAATCGACCGGATCGATCGCCATCGTCGCCAATTGTTCCTGCTGGTTGGCGCAATCGGCGCAGCGTACCGTGCGCATCACATAGAGGAACTGTTGTCCCTCCGCATCCATGGTTCCTCGCGGAAGACCGTCGGTCAGCACGGCCTCGTGATTGCCGCCGACACCGGCAATGGAAACACCCAGCAGCTCCGCGTCTCCGGAGTCCGTGTCGAACAGAAGCCCGTTCGAGCTCACAAGCAAACGGTTTCCGGTGGTCGTAAGCTGGAACGGTTCGTCATAACCCGAGTAGGGCATCTCCGTCAGCACCCGCGCATCGCCCCCGCCGGCAGGGATCACCGCCACCTCGTTCGACGTGGCCCCAACTGGCGTGCCGTCGATGGCCGCCAACGCGCCATCGCCGCTAACCGCCACCCGCATGGAGTATTGCTGCTCCCCACCTAGTTGCACGAGATTGCCGCCACTGCCGTCCGTGGAAAAGAAGCGTTCGAACCCGGCGGCATACGCGGCGAAGACGACCCTCCCTCCATCGTCAGAGGCATCGATCGGATGTCCATCGGAATGGAAACAGCATCCGGTCTCTTCGACCGTCACTCCGACTGCCGCGGCGATGTCGTTTGCATCGACCAATTGCCGCAGATTCGCTCCACTCACGTCGATGGCCCAGATCCCCCGCGGGATAGAGAGCGTGTTGTCGCTGGTGGAGGTGTCGCGCCGCACGATCATGAACACGGTCTGCCCGTTGCCGGAGATGACCACACCGCTGATCTCGCCGCTTGCCAGCGTCACGAGTCCGCGCGCGCCTCTGGCATCGGCGATGCGCACCTGCACGCTGTCGGTCGAGACCACCGTGCCGCCATCGTTGCTGATGTCGACGACTGCGCCACACGCGCAAAGCGGCGCATACGAATCGACCTCGGTCATCCCGCTCCCATCGGACCCGATGGTGAAGATGCGGTTCGGGGTGGCAGGATCTCCTGTTCCGGGCGCCTGGCTAAAGACGGCGGTGGCGCCATCGCCACTCAGCACGGGATAGCCGACCGAGCCGGAACCCTCCGGCAAATTGGTGATCTGGTGATAGACGAACCAGCTTCCAGCCGATTGCGCCGAAGCGGCGGGAGGCGCCAGAAGAGGCGTCAGCAACGACATGAGAAGGAGAAGCACAACGCCAACGGGAACATGGGGAGAACGACGATGCATGGAACCACCCCCGGGACGTATCGCCTTGCGGCGACCCACTATTTCATTGTTGACCTGACATATTGTTGGGATGTTAGCGGGAATACCGCAGGAACGCAATACACCCGTAGTGCCGGTTTGGTTCGGATTTTGGGAATCGACACCCTGGCTCGATCCGACGTGAACTGACCAGGCGTGGCCGCTCCGCTACGAACTCCAGGCGATTGCCGAGGAGCTTGGCCCGGAGCATTCATACTAGATTCCTCCTTTCCCCAAACCCCGTAGCCGCAGCCCTCCGTGGCTGCGCTTGTCCCCAATCCCCGTAGCCGCAGCCCTCTGTGGCTGCCCCACCAACCCCGTAGCCGCAGCCCTCCGTGGCTGCCCCACCAACCCCGTAGCCGCAGCCCTCCCTGGCTGCTCTTGTCCCCAATCCCCGTAGCCGCAGCCCTCCGTGGCTGCTCCTGTCCCCAATCCCCGTAGCCGCAGCCCTCCGTGGCTGCTCTTGACGCTGTCAGACAGCAGCCACGGAGGGCTGCAGCGCTTCGTGAGGAGGGAAGGGCAGGCACGGTGGCCTGCGCCGACGTGAGGAAATGGGCGTGACCGGAGAATACGAAAAAATCCAGGTTAGGGCAGATTGCAGAAGAGTCGAGACCGTCCCGAGATGCCTCCACCTGAACGCTCGACGAGCACGATAGCCATACTGGCGCGTATGTGCTCCGAACAAAAGAGGTATAGCCCAGCGCTTCAACGGTGAGACATCGCAGCACATCGACGGCCCATCCCGTCGACTCCTGGCCGACTCCGGAGCAGGCGCCACTTCTGGACGTTTCGGCCGTCAACGCATCGTGGAAATCCCAAAATCTGAACCGCATCCCGTAGTGCCCGATGCAGATTCTCCGTCCATCCCAGGCTTCGCATCTCCGTGCGAGCCTGCCGCGACGGCCCAGGAACAGGCGGGCGCAGAACGAGCGCCTGCCCGAGGCGACGCGTCCCTTCCGCGGGATCGTGCTATCCGAGCAGTTCTTCCACCTTCACGATCCGGTCTTGCTCGACCGACTCGACACATGCCATCACGGTGGCCAGGCTGTTCAGGTTGTCCCGGCCGGTATGGGCCGGCAATTCGCCACCGCGCAACGCGGCAACGAAGGCGAGCAGCGAACCGTGCCGGTCGGACTCGGCGACAGTGATGTTCTCGACGATCACCGGATCCTCGCCATAGACGTGCAGATGCACGGTGTCGAGATGCGGGTCGCCTACCCCGCCATCGGTCCAGATGCGCCCGTTGGTTCCCTCGAACTCCCACCATGAGGACCACGATGTGCGGTCACGATGCGTGGCGCTGCTTCCTTCATAAAGCACCGGAGTGCCGTCATCGAGCTTGAGCATGATGGCGCACGACGCATCGGTTTGGTACGGGCTGTCCGGGATGTTCCATGAAGTCGCGTAGACGCTCTCGACCTCCTGCCCGGTGAGATAGCGCAGCAAGTCCCAGTGGTGAATGGTCATGTCGATGATGTGCGGGTGCGGCATGAGATAGCGGAAGTTGGTGGCCTCGTAGAAGAGCCGCATGTCTTCCTGGCAGTTCGCCTGGACATGGAGCAGGTCGCCAATCACGCCTTCCTGCAAGAGCTTGCGCAGGGCCACCATGGGCGGCCGATAGCGGTAGTTCTGGCTGACGATCAACAGGTTGCCGCTCGCTTCGGCCAATTCGACCAAAGCCTTTGCGTCGGCCATGTCGGCAGCGAGCGGTTTCTCCATCAAGACCGGTTTGCCAGCGGCGAACGCGATGCGCGCAACCTCGAGATGGGTGCGCGGCGGGGTGACCACCAGCACTGCGTCGGTTTCGACATGGTCCAGCGCCGTTTGCAGATCGGCATACGCCTGGTCCGGGGAGAGCCCGCGCGCCTCGACGACGGCCTGCCGGCGGTCGTCCATCGGTTCGACCACGGCGGCCAACTCGACGCCGTCTTGCGCCTGAATCAGCTCGGCCCAGCCGGGTCCCCAGCTTCCCAATCCCGTAACGATGAAACGAACCGGCGGCATCGATGGTCCTTTCCACATGGAGCGCGGACGCAATATGGCGGCAGTGTACAGGCAGGCAGCACGCGGCACGCAGCAGGCGGAACAAATGTGGAACCATCGCGACAGTGCGCGTCACGAAAGACTGCCTGCCGCGTGCTGCCTGCCGCGTGCTACGTCCGGGCGTTCCGCCACTCCCTCGCCAGCAGGTCGTAGTAGCGGCCGCCGAGGTAGTTGCCCCGGTAGAGATGGGACCAGGCGAAATACCCGGCCTCGCGGTAGCCCTGCTTCAGCAGGGCGGCGGACGAACGGGCATTGAGCTCGGACACCCAGGAATAGACCATGTGCAGTCCAAGCCGCTCGAAGGCGTATTCCAGCAAGAGGTGTTTGGCTTCCGTGCCATACCCGCGGCCGCGATAGTCGGGGTGGAAGATGGTGCTCTCGGTTTCGGCATTGCCGTGCAGCAGATCGAGATGCGTCAGCCCAGTGGCGCCGAGGAGCAAATCGTCCTCGTTCCGCACGATGGCGAAGCGCGCCCACGTCGGCGGCGATTCCTTCGCCAGCGCGACGTGCAACTGTCCATAGACCCAGGGATTGACCACATCGGGACCGTTGGGGAAAACATCTTCGGTGTCTCGTAGAAGCCATCTGGAAGCAAGCTTGCCGTCGGCCGGCTCGAAGGGCCGCAGGGAGAGCCGCGCGCCAGAGACGATGGCGTTCACCGGAGGTTCGACGCGCTCGCCCGTGTCACCGTTTGGACCCAGCCGGGCCGGAGAACGCACCTCGCGTTCGACCGGGCCCTCTTCCATGCCACGGGGCATGCCGAGGGTGACGATCCAGCGAGGATCGAGCAATTCGTACCCGATCCAGTCGAACCGCTGCCCGCGCCACGATCCCGCTTCACGCAAACGGAAGCAACGCCGCATCCCGATCTGCTCTGCCGCGGCCACGACCAATGGATGATCGCCAGTGGGCCAGGTGTGCTCGGTATACACCTTGAGCAGATTCCGCTTCTCCAGCATCCACGGGAGAAACGCGGTCATCACCTCGGCTTCGGCTGCCGCCCATTGGTCGAGGGTGCGCAACGGATCGTGCGTGAAGCGCAGAAAGCAGGCGTATTCGCTGTCATATTCGAAGAAGACCGAACCGATGGGACGATCGTCGCTGCGACGGCAGATGAGCATGCGTTGCGCATCGGCCTCGGCGTCCGGGTCGCTGCCGAGCTGGTTCTTGAGCTTCTCCTCCACAACCTCAGCCGGCAGCGGCCAGGGCTCGGGCCACCACCGCGGCGCGGACGGCGCATCCTCCGGCTCGACCGGGCGCAGGAAGAGACTCGGCCCAACGAAAAAGGCCTGTCCCTCACTGCGGCTGATGAATGGCTGGGGCATACGGTGGTGTCCTGGTTCTGAGTCCGGTGTCCTGAGTCCGGAGGCCGGAGACGGTCCAATCGCAGTGGCGGCTCCCATGACCGCCAACCTGGGTCCAGAGTCCGGAGTCCGGAGTCCGGAGCCCAGGACCGGCCAGCGAACGTTCGCCCCCCTTACACGCGACCATCAACTGACAACTAGCAACTGACTACTGACGACTAGCGTCTCGCTGCCTGCCACTCGGACGCGAGCAAATCGAAACACCAGTCGCCCGAGGGGATGCCGTGGTGCGTGCCCCGCCAGGGAATGCCGCCCGCTTCACGGTACCCCTGCTTGAGCAGGGCGGCGCGCGAGCGCGGGTTCTCCTCCCAGACGTTCGACCAGACCATGTGCAAGTTCAGCACATCGAACGCATAAGCCAGCAGGAGATGCTTCGCCTCCGTGCCGTAGCCCTTGCCGCGATGCTCCGGTCTGAAAAGCTCAGTGCCGGTTTCCGCTGATCGATGCACCAGATCGAGATAGTCGAGCTCGTTGCGCCCGATCAGCTCGTCATTCCCACGAAGCACGATGGCAAAGGTGATATTGTCCGGAATCTCGGCTTCCGAGCTCTTGCGGAACCGGGCGTTCATGGTCATGGCGCTCCGCGGGAAGCGCGGATCGTGGGCGAATTCGGTATCGGTCAGCGACGCCTCGCGCATGATCTCGCCATCGGCCGGGGTGAACATGCGCAGGTAGAGCCGTTCCCCCACGATTACCGCGCCGGGTGGCGGCGACACGACCGCGGGCCACTGCTTCGGCGCCGGATGACTGACCGCGCGCTCCACCGGGCCTTCCGGGGTGAATTTCGGCTCGCCGAAGACCGCGATCGACTTCTTGTTTGCATACTGGTAGGCCATTTTGTCGTGCCGCCGCCCGCGGAAGATCATGGCCTCACGCTGGCGATAGCAAAACGGCGCGCCGATCTTCGCCAGGGCTGCCTCCACCGCCGGCAGACCCGCGGGAACCTCCGTCAGCGCGGCGATGATCCCGCCTTCGTCGACCAGGAACGGCAGCAGCAGCTCGAGGATCTCCGCCAGCACCTGCTCCGCGCCCGCATCGGTAAGCCAGCGGGCCGCGAACGGATCGACATACGCCCAGGGACCATCGAACCAGATCAGCGCCGAGCCGACGATGACCTCGTCCCGGTTCCGCACCGCCACCAGCGTCTTGTCGCCGGTGGAGTAGTCGTCCTCGATCCTCGCTTCCGAAACCGCCTGCGCCCGCGGAAACCAACTCTTGCGCCAGGAGGGTTCGCTGGCGGCATCGCTCTCCTCGACCGCGCGCAAGTGAATCGCCGGACCGACCAGATAGCTTTGTTTCACCTCGGTCATACGCTTACCTCGTTCTCCATTCGTACATTCATCAATTTCCCGAAGATCCCTGGCCGGGGTTCGATTCCCCGGTGTTGCATCAGCAGCCACGCAGACGCCTGATTGCTCGTCACAACCGGTTTGCCAATCACCCCCTCGATCCAGTCGATCTCCTGCGCCACGTTCAGGCTGGTGCAGGAAAGGAATACGACATCAGCCGCTGGCCGGTCGACCCGCTGCGCGAGCGCGACGAGCGTCTGGGGTGAGCGCGCGCCGATCTCCGCGTCGGTAGAGCACCCGAGCCCCTCGATATGCGTCACCGTCCCCTTGAGCTGATTGCGTGCGCTGATCCTCATGGACAAACCTCCCCTGCGCGTATCCGCCGTTCCTGACTAGTCAACTCCTGACTATTCTGTCACGGAGTACAGCCAAGGGCAAGCATCACAAGCGGGGACATACGCTGGACCGACTTACCAGTCCGCTGGTGTCGGCTCTGGGAAAGGAGATGGGTATGGCTGCGCCCTGGCCGGATGCGTGTGCATCGAACTGTCTCGAAAAGCGATCCCTCTTGTTCGGGTGAGGCCGCGAATGGAGTCCTGGGTGACGGGGGGATTCCGGGCGGGTAACTCTGGGGCACTGCCCAGGTCATGCATCTACCGCTGCCGCTCCGTCCCGACGTCCGGGAAGGGGGTGCGCTCGGCTCCATGGATGGAGCCGGAGGATGCCGGTCTCGTTGGCGCGTCTTCTCCGTCGTCCCGGCCCTGAAGGACCGGGCTACGAGGAGCGAAGGCTCTCCGAGCCTGAGGACGCGCGGGGCGAGGATCCCTCTCCGCCGATGTGCCGCTTGCTGGCAAGCATAGAACATCTGTTCTCTTTGTGTCAACGCTGATTGCATGTCAGGGGGCGGTTCGGGTATTGGGATTTCCAGGATGCGTTGACGGCCGAAACGTTCAGAAGTAGCGCTTGCCACGGAATCGGCCAGAAGACGACGGGATGGACCGCTGATGTGCTGCGATGTCCCACCGTTGAAACGCTGGGCTATACCCCCTCGGCAATCACCTGGGATCCGTAGCGGAGCGGCAACGCCTGGTCGCTCCTGCTTCGAGTTCACGTCGGATCGAGCAAGGGTGTCGATTCCCAAAAAACTGAACCACACCCCCGTTGAAACGCTGGGCGAACACACCTTTATGCCGGGGAGTCGAGAGCAGAAAGACCAGGATATCCCTTGCAATCATCCGGTTGCCCCAAGAGACTGGTTGGGTGTCGGCAAGCTGCATGACGCGCGGGGGGACACGCGAAAGGGGCAACGATGTCGTACTGGCGCACGTTCTATCACCTGGTCTGGAGCACCAAGTATCGGGAACCGATGCTGACCCCGGAGCGGATGGCGATGGTGCAGCAGGCGTTTCGGGTAGTGGCCAAGGATATGGGCGCCTACACCCATGCGATTGGCGGAATGCCAGATCATGTGCACGTCGCCGTCTCGATCCCTCCGTCCATCGCGGTGGCGGCGTACGTGCAACGGTTGAAAGGCTCGTCGAGTCGCTACCTGACCAAGCAGATCACGCTGCCCGGAATCGAGGGCTTCGCGTGGCAGGAGCATTATGGGGTGACCACGTTTGGGGAACGGTCGCTCGACGCAGTGGTTGGCTATCTCGAACGGCAGGCGGACCATCATGCGACAGACGACATCTGGCAGGCATTCGAACTGCTGCCGTCTCCGCAGTCACTACGACCTGCCGCCCGAAGACCTGAGGAGTCTTAGCCCAGGCTTTCAAGCGTGGGGAGAGGTGAGCGTGTGGGTTCGGTTCGTTCCCACCGTTGAAACGCTGGGCTAACACACCTTTGGTTTCGTGCGGGAGAGGCGCCCGCGACCTAGTTGTGAGGAATGAGAGGGCAGACAAGTCGTCGACTACGATCGTAGGGAGCGGAGACTGCCGTGCAATTCGCGCTACACCCCCTTGGCAATCAACTGGATTCAGTACTACCCATCGTCCCCATTTCCCATTTCCTATTTCCCATTTCCACTCATTTACTATTCCCCCACGCGGCCGTCCGCTTTGTCCCGACCCAGGAGAGCAGTTGACCATCCAGCCCACCGAATCCACCCACCCCAAGACCGTCGTCGTGCTCGATTTCGGCTCGCAATACAGCCAGCTCATCACCCGCAGGGTGCGCGAGGCCGGCGTTTACAGCGAGCTGGTCCAGTTCGATGCCCCCTGGAGCGAGGTCGCCCCGCTCGAACCCGCCGGCATCATCCTCTCCGGCGGTCCGGCCAGCGTCTACGAACCCGGCGCGCCCGCGCTGCCGAAATGGCTTTGGGAAGCGGAACTGCCAGTGCTCGGCATCTGTTACGGCATGCAGCTGCTGGCCAACGAACTGGGCGGCAAGGTCATCGGCGCGGACAAACGCGAATACGGTCCCGCCACCATCGAGGTGAACAGCGATTCACCCCTCTTCGCGGGAATGCCGTCCTCGATCGATGTCTGGATGAGCCACGGCGATCATGTCGAAGCCATCCCGCCCGGCTTCGAGGTCATCGGCGAAAGCAGCCGCCTCCCCTTCGCCGCCATGGTCAAGGGGAACGTCGCCGGCATCCAGTTCCATCCCGAGGTGGTCCACACCCCCCTCGGCCAGCAGGTGATCGCCAACTTCCTGACCCAGATGTGCGGTCTCTCGCTCGACTGGAGCAGCGATTCCTTCGTCGAAAGCGCGGTGCAGGAGATCCGCGCCACCGTCGGCGACAAGCGCGTGCTGCTCGGTCTCAGCGGCGGCGTCGATTCCTCGGTCGCGGCCGCCCTCATCTATAAAGCGATCGGCGACCAGCTCACCCCCGTCTTCGTCAACAACGGGCTCCTCCGCCAGGGCGAGGCGGACCTGGTGCAAGAGGTCTTCGCGCGCCACTTCGGCATGCCGCTCGTCTATGTCGATGCCACCAACAACTTCCTCGACCGGCTGGAAGGCGTCACCGACCCCGAGGAGAAACGCAAGACCATCGGCGACGAGTTCGTGCGCGTCTTCGAGCGGGAAGCCCGGAAGGCCGGTCCCTTCGATTTCCTCGCCCAGGGCACCCTCTACCCGGACGTGATCGAAAGCACCACCGCCGACACCAAGGCCGCGGTCAAGATCAAAACGCACCACAACGTCGGCGGTCTCCCGGCCGATATGCAGTTCCAGTTGCTGGAGCCGCTCAAATTCCTCTTCAAGGATGAGGTGCGCAAGGTCGGCAAAGCGCTCGGCCTACCGGACGAAATCGTCTGGCGGCAACCCTTCCCAGGTCCCGGCCTGGCGGTTCGCTTGCTCGGTGAAGTCACCGAACCCTGGCTCGATGTCCTTCGGCAGGCCGATGCCATCGTCCGCGAAGAGATCGAGGCCGCCGGATTGGCGCAGGACATCTGGCAATACTTCGCCGTCCTCCTCCCGGTCAACACGGTCGGCGTCATGGGCGACTACCGCACCTACGCGCGCGTCTGCGCCATCCGCGCGGTCGCCAGCCAGGACGCCATGACCGCCGATTGGGCCCGCATCCCCTACGATGTGCTCGCCCAGATGAGCAACCGCATCGTCAACGAGGTGCGCGGCATCAACCGCGTCGTCTACGACATCTCCTCCAAACCCCCGTCCACCATCGAGTGGGAGTAGCGATCGCGGGATTCGCAATAGCTCCCAGGATTTGTTGACTCAAGATTACATATTGACGTTCCGGATATTTTCGTTAGGATGGAGTAACGAACCGGGATGACCGCGGTCTACGCCACGGTCGCCCTGGATCGAGTGTTCCCGCGTGGTCGTCTGGTTTTCGTTATTGGGAGGCTCGTACATGGATGATCGGCGTTTCGATGCGCTCGTCAAGTCGCTCGCTGCTGGGAGAAACCGGCGCAATGTGCTGAAGGGATTGCTCGGGCTGGGAGGGGTGGCCGCCGGCGGCGTGCTGCTGGAGAACGACACCCAGGCCGCTCGCCGCCCCACCCCGACCCCGAAGCCAAAGCCCTGTCCCTATCCCAAGGTGCTGGTCGGAGGCGCCTGCACATGCCCGGGGTCAGCACCACATCCATGCGGACCGGATTGCTGCACCGAAGATTCTGTGCCTGCGCCGCTCCCCGGCCATTCGGAATGCTGCGACAACGCCTGTTGCTTCGGCACCTGCTACGGCGAAGAGCTCTGCTGCCCCACGAACCATCGGGGATCGGTTGGGCAGCTGCCGCCGACGCACAAGCTTTGCGAGGGACCCAACGGTCCGCATTGTTGCGAATGGGACGAGCACTGTTGTCTGGAGGACGGGTGTTGCGACACGCTCTGTTACGGCGGAATGGTGGGCGATAGCTTCTGCTGCCCGTCGGAGCGAGTCTGCCACGGCGCAACGTCCGAAGGTGACATCTGCTGCTTCGAAGGCGAGACCTGCTGCAACGACGGCACAGATGCCAATCGCTGCGTGAATCTGGCCAACGACGAGTGTTGCACCACAGCCGATTGCACCGAAGGCGGCACCCTGTGCCGAAACTGCACGGAAGACTATGTTTGCTCGACCACCGCGTGCAGTGAGGGGACCGTCTGCTGTCCCACGGTCGACGGCCCGAACGCGTGTCAGCCGGGAGACTGCTGTCCCGATGGGCGTGGTTGCGACGCAGGCCAGGTTTGCTGCGGCGAGGGCGCCGATGCCCAATGTGCCGAGAGCTGCGGGAGCCCCGCATGCCGTCAGTGCGACGCTCAGGGACTCGACTGCTGCTTCATCAACGATGTCTTCGCCGGCTGCTGGGATTCGTCGAATCCGAATGCGTGCTGCACAGCGGCAACCTGCGAGGAATACAACGACTTCGAGAACTGCGTTGTCGGCGCATGTATCGATTTCATGTGCGAAGCGCGTGGCTGCTCGGACACGCAGTTTTGCTGCGATGGCAGCTGTAGTGACGTCGAGTGCGTCGGTTCGACCCAATGCACAGACGATTCCGATTGCGGCGGGAATATCGTATGCTGCGGCGGCACATGCTGCACCACCGGGCAAAGTTGCATAACCGACCCCGACGGCAACACCTACTGCGACTGACCGCAGGACACGCAAATGGGGGGCGGCCAAGTCGCCCCCCATTGCAGTCAGGATCGATGAAGTGTCGTCTCAGTCGAGATAGAGCGCGTACGCCCAGCCTTCGATGCCGTTGTAGCGCACCTTGGCAAACCCATTGGACGACTGCCCAAGCAGCGTCACGGTTGCGCCATCGGGCATGACGGCCAGCACGCTGCCACCGGTCGAGGCGCTGGAGCGGAGATTCAGCGATCCGTCGATGACGGTCGCCGTCGTTCCGGACGAGCCGCTGGTCGTCAGCCACTGGCTGGAGGCCCAGCCGGTCGTTCCCTGGTAGATCACCTGGGAAAACCCGTTGCTGGCCGATCCAGTGAGCTCCACACGGGCGCCATCGGGCAGGACGAGCAGCACGCTGTACCCGGTTCCCGCGCCGGAGCGCAGGTTGAGCGTGCCATCGAACACGGTGGCGAAGGTTCCGTTGCCAGCACCGCCGTCGTTTCCGGTGCTCAAGTAGATCGAATATGCCCAGCCGGATTGCCCGTTGTACGTCACCTGGCTGAACCCATTGCTGGTGACACCGCTGAGGGTCACGGATGCGCCATCCGGCATCACGGCCACGATCCCTGCGGAAGTGCTGGCGGACGAACGGAGGTTGAGCGATCCGTCGATCACGGTGGCGGGCACGCCGCTGCTGGGCGGGGTTTCGGCATCGGTGCTCAAATAGATCGCGTAGGCCCAGCCAGCGGTTCCTTGATAGGAGACCGAGAGGAATCCATTGCTACTCTGCCCGGTCAGCGAAACGGTGGCGCCATCGGGCATCACGGCAAGCACACTGCCGCTGGTGCTGGCGGAGGAGCGCAAATTGAGGTCTCCGTCGATCACGGTCGCGGTCTCTCCGGTGGGAGGCGGGTCGTCGTCGCTACCTGGGTCCTCGCCGGCGTCGATGTCGAGATACGTTCCCAGCGCCCAGCCTGCAGTGCCGCTGTAGGTGACGGGGTAGAAACCGTTCTGGCTCCCGCCAGTGACCGTCACCCGGCTGTTTCCGGGCATGACGGTCACGACGGAAGCCGAGTAGGAGGGGCTCGAGCGCAGATTGAGGGCGCCGTCGATGACGGTCGCGTTGCCGCCAGTCGTGGGCGGCGTGGTGGGAACAGCGGTGGGTTCCGGTTCGGGGGCGTTGCCGCAGGCTTCATCGTGCGTGATGCCGGCTTGCCAGAGCATGGTCACAGTGACGGTGGTGATGCCCGCGGAGGTTGGCAATCCAAGCGCTTGCCAGGTACCCCCGGCCAGGTCGATTCCGGCGGCGTAGGTGTAGACATTGCGGATGTCATAGCCCACATCGCTGATACCCGCGCCATACCCGAGGTTCGCGCCGTCGCGGGCATATTCGGCGGCCGGGATGCCCTGGGGCACGTTGTATTCGCGCAGGCTTTGCGGCGCCCACCAGTTGTCGCGAACGAAGAGCGGTCCGCGGTCATGCACTGGAGCAACGGTGCATTCGCCGGTGGTTTCGCTGACGATCTCGACCCAGCAGAGACCGTCGGCCTCGGCGCACTCGGTTTGCGGGCCATAGGCGCCCTCGACCCCGGTGCCGACTGGCACCCACGGGCAGGACGACTCGGTGCACGCAGGCAGCGCGACCAGATTGTCGTTCGGCTGGATCCAATGTCCGCTGGATGCCTGGGTGCCAACCTGTCCGTCAGTGCCTTCGGCAAAGACAGATGCGGTGACGCGATAGCTTCCGTCGCCGAGATTGACCTCGGACGCTGGCACCCAAGATGAGTTCGATGCGGGAGCCGCCAAAGCGGAACCTGCTGTCGGTACTGCAATACAGACAAGCATGGCGAGGGCCGCTGCGAGGGTGCGGCACATGCTGTTCTTCGCCAAGCCATGCTGCCTGACCTGCCGGGTTCGCACAACCATCCCCCTTTCCTCGTGGGTGTGCAAATTCGGTTGGTCGAAGGAGCTGGGCTCTCTCGGTTTCGTGCCAGCTAACCACAGGGAAACACTGCGGCGCAAGTGAACGAACACGCCAGTTTTTCTGGCGCTTCGACGCAGATGAACGGAGGCAAAGATACCGACGACGCCGAATCGAATGAGATGTACTCTGTCAATCAGGCACAAGGAATTCGGTGCATAGCGAGGAGGCATGTACTGTGGACGGTGCACGGTTTGACCAGATAACGCGAACGTTTGCGGGGTTCCGCACTCGGCGGAGTTTCCTCAAAGGATGTGCCTCACTGGCAGTTTCGATCGTGGTCGGCGGCCGCGAGACGATAGCTGCTGCAACGTGCACTCCACCTGGTCCGCTGAACTTCTGCAATGCTGATAGCGAGTGCTGCGCGCATGCAGATTGTGTCCTTGGCGTCTGCAAGTGCGAGAACGGCTATAAGCAGTGCGGGTCGCTCTGCGTTTCGAATGCTCAGAACTGCAGTGCGTGCCCTTCGGGTTGGCGCCGCTGCAACGGCCGCTGTATCAATGTGCAGAATGATCGACTCAACTGCGGCTCATGCGGGCGGCAATGCAGCGCCAACCAGACCTGCTCCGCCGGGCATTGCTGCCCAAAGGGCAAGAACTGGTGCAATGGGCAGTGCATCCAGGGGCTCTGTTCATAGGGGGAGTTTGGGTAGGATTGCACTCCAGAGATCGGGATCATCGAGGAGTGCATGACATGACAGGGAGACTGGCGGGGAAATCGAGCGTCATCACCGGAGCCGCGTTCGGCATCGGGAAGGCCACCGCGCGGGTGTTTGCCGACGAAGGCGCGCGCCTCGTGCTGACCGATATTCAGCCGGAACCGCTGGAGGCCGTCGCGGCTGGCCTGCGTGAACGAGGCGCCGAGGTCGTGACGATCGTGGGGGATGTTTCGAAGGAAGACGACACCCGCGCCATGATCAAGGCCGCAGTGGATGCCTTTGGGCGGGTCGACTGCGTTGTCGCCAACGCAGGCATCATTCCGCTCGACGATGTGCTGCACACGACGGTCGAGGATTGGGACGAGGTGATGCGGATCGACGGGCGCGGCATGTTTCTGACCTGCAAGTTCGCCATCGAGCAGATGTTGAAGACGGGGGGCGGTTCGATCGTCTGCCTGTCGTCGATTTCGGGAGAAGCGGGGCAAAAGCGGCAGGCGGCGTATGGGCCGGCCAAATACGTTGCCAGCGGGTTGACCAAGCACCTGGCGATCGAATGGGCGGACAAGGGGATCCGGGTCAATGCTGTCGCGCCGGGGACGATCAACACCGACCGGGTGCAGCAGCTCGAGTTCGAGGAAGGCGGACCGGAATACCTCGCGGCCATTCGCGTTCTTCACCCCATGGGCCGCATTGGCGATCCATCGGAAGTCGGCAAGGCGATCGCTTTCCTGGCCTCAGATGACGCTTCGTTCATCACAGGCGTGGTCTTGCCGGTGGATGGGGGATATCTGGCGCAGTAGGCACGCGGCGCCTGGAGCGTGGGGGCGAGGCCGGTTGAACCGGGGTCTCCGTTGCTAGTCCCTGGACCCGTACCTCGAGCCGTCCAGATAGTACGTCATCGATTGCATAGCCCAGATGGGGTCGATTTCGCGCACCTGGACAGCGTCGGGGGTCTTGATGACGGTCGGGGCGTAGTTGAGGATCGCTTGCACGCCCCCATCGACCATGGCGTCGGCCACTTCCTGGGCGCTCGCGGACGGCACGGCGATGATGCCGATCTTGATGCCGAGGCGGTGGATTTCTTCGGCGATACGCTGGTCGCTCTTGACGGAGACGCCGCCGACCAATACACCGATCTGATCGGGATTGCGATCGAAAATGGCGGCGATGTGGAACGAAGAGGGTACGAAGCCGCGGTAGTGGGCGATGGCGTGTCCTAGGCTGCCGAAGCCTGCGAGCGCCACATCCCATTTCTTATCGAGTTGCAGGATGTGCGATATCGCTTGCTCAAGATGGGCGACATCGTACCCCTTGCCCTGCTTGCCGAACTTGCCGAAATAGGAGAGATCCCGCCGGATCTGTGCGGCGGTTACGCCAATGAGTTCGGCAAGTTGATCAGACGAAACGGAGCGTGTATCAGCTGCTTGCAGCCCTCGCAGGGTGCGCACGTAGAGTGGCAGCCGGCGAATCACGATATCGGGAATGTCTGGTTCGAGCGAGCGAGTCACGTGAAATTCGTTCGAGTACGGACTGTCCAGCCAGGCCGAGAACAGCCACTTTCGGAGCCAGCGAGCCATGCACACCGCAAGCGACGACGGCGGGTGCGGTTGCGAACAGATCCAGTCTGAGCGAACCCAGATCGTGCATGAAGTCACAAACGAGTATCAGGGTATTCTGGGGGCATCGTCAAAACGGGAACGGAACTCGGCATAAGTAGCTGTGAGTTTGCTGTGATATTCCTGAGTAGCCCGAGAAATTTGTGCGCAAGCACCAAAGCCATCGTACGTTCGAATAGAGTCGTGCCGGGTGTTTCCGGAAATTCGTTCGATAGGGGGATTGCCTGGGTCGTCGTTGTCTGATACGCTTCCGGAAGTGTTCCAGGATTCCTGGGCTTGGATTGCTCAATGGGAGGGGCAATGTCTCGCAGTGAGTTGACTGACGCCTACGTCAGTGGTCGAATCAGTCGGCGATCGTTTGTCCGCGGCATGGTGGCGCTTGGCGCTTCCGTTCCGGTGGCCATGGCGCTCGCTGACAAGGTGAGCGCGGCGCCGGGTGGCGCGGCGCGCATCAGCCGGTCTTCGGACATCTATCCGGATCCGTATCCGTGGCCGCCGAAGCCGCCGAAGCCACATCATCCGCATCCGCCGAAGCCGGCGGGCGGCACCACCACCGTCACGACGCTTCCGGCGACCGGTGTCGCGGAGCAGGATCAGTCCAGCATCGTGGCCCCGCTGGCCGCTGGCGCCGCTGCGGCTGCGCTGGTTGCCCTGCGCATGCGCCAGCCCAAGAAGTCCGAGGGCGAGGCCTAAGACTTCGGGGTAACCCATAGCATCGAAAACCGCCGGTGGGATTCCACCGGCGGTTTTGTCGTTTTCAAGACGCTTGGCATGTTGACGAAGGGAATTGGAGAAACGCGTCATGTCTTTCGGTCTCGCCGACTTGAGCGGTTCTTCAAAGAAGTGTCTTCCATCTCAAGCAAGCGTGACCTTGTTGCCCTCGCTGCGGCGAGGAGATCCTTCCGTTCCGCTCCGCTTCGGTCGGGATGACGGCATTCGCACGGCAGGCACGTGTTTCGGCAACCGCGCTTGGCGTTGGTCCGAGAACGGGAGCCCGTCCGATGTGTGCTGGTATGGGCGGCCACGGAGGGCGGCAACTACGCGGGAATGACGGACCAGGGACAGATGTATCCGCAGCTGCTCTAAACGAACGGACGCAGGACAACCGGGTCGTATGGCTCGTCGATGAAGCGCAGCACCTGGCGCAGGATTGGTTCTGGCTCGGAGAGCAGAGCGGCTCGGTCGACGCGCATAACCCGTTCAGCGCCAAGCGCAATCTCGAGGTCGCGGGCTGCCTGCACCGATTCTATCCAGCGATCGTAAGCGCGCTCCTCGTCCATGTACACGAAACGTGATCGATAGAGCATGCGCTTGTCCTTCTGGTGCGCAGCGACGACCTCATCGGGGTCGCGCAGCACATGAATGAACTTCGCGTGCGGGAAGAGCCGATAGAGATCGAAGCCGTGCTGAGCAAGCTTTTCCCCTTCGGCAACGATGCGGGTTTGGGTGGGTTTCACAGCGGTGCGCATCTGACTCAGGTACTCGTCATCGAGGGGCGCGGCAACGTTCGGATCGATCCCTCGCAAGATGAGATCGTGGGCGGCCACTCCGAAGTGCGCCGCGAACTGTTCGGTATCGACTCGTCTGATCTCGAGATCGTTGATCGTGTCGCTTTCTTCCACCGAGGTAAAGGCCAGGTGCAGTGCCGTCGAGAGGTTCGTCAACCAGGTGGGGTCGAGGCTGAGTTTGAAACTGGGTAGTTGTGCAATTGCCAGCGCCAGGATGCTCGCGCCAGATCGAGGCGGCCCAATGACGAACACAGGATGCGGCGGCTGCGGCGTGGTCCGTCGGCGGCTCGCAGATCGTTTGGCGGGAGGCTCGAGACCGATGCCGGCTTCGACCTCGTGTGGCCAGGCGCGCCCATCGATACCCAGCAACGCCGGTCCTGACAGGTGAGTCAACGTCGGCGGCGACGTGACCGCCATTGGGGCAAGCACCGGACCGAGTCCGGCGTTGGCGCGCTCGGCGATCCACTGCGCGCGCGGGTGTTGGATCGCCCAGAGCTCGCGGCGCACGGCAGTGTGCACACCAGTTTCTTCTGAACCGGTCAGAGAATCCGACCGTGTGCGATAGACATAAATGAACTCGGCGGTGTTTGCGATTGGCCCGATGGTGGCCGCGCGGCGCAGGAACTCGGTATCGCCCGAATACGGCAGCGCGTTCGCAAAGCCGCCTGAGCGCATGATGAGATCACGCGTGACCAACGACGTCGGATGGTGCACCGGTTTGCTCTTGGGCGTGTTCTGGAATGTGAGCTCGGGGTTGAGCGGATGCTGGTAGAGAACGACCTCTCCCTCGTCCACGATAAGCCGATGTCCCTGGCTGCCGATGAGCTCTTTGCCAGTCCGGGTTGCCAGATCGAGCAAGATCTCCAGCCGGTTGTCGGCCGCCCAATCGTCGGCATCCTGGAAGAGGTAGGCATCGTAGCCGGTGTTGGAAATGACCTCCTGAATCATGCGATAGGGGCCAGAGTTCTCATCGGACCGTAGCAGGGTGACGCCCGGGAACTTCTCGAGTGTTCGTGTTGGCGGGGTAGACGAGCAATCGTCGATGACCACGATACCGTGCAAGGGGCGTGACTGGCGGACCAACGAGTCGATGGCCGCTTCCAGGTACTCTTCGGCTTCGTAGTAGGGAATGACGCCAAGGATGCGGGCGTCCGGCCGCAGGTGATGTCCAACCTTGTCGAGCTTGATGAGGTTGTCCAGCAGTTGGTCGGTGGCGCGATGGCGAACCGATACATCTGGTGCGGGCAGAAGCGACTCGTCTCCGAGCAGCACAGGCTCGCGATAGTCGAGCGGGCTGAATACGCCACGCAGATCCATTTCGTCAGCGCGATGGATTCGGAGTTCCTGCTCGTCTTGCCCAAGCCAAATAGCGACCGAGAGCAGGTCATAGAGCGTGCGCACCGATTCGACAGGACGGTTTGGATCGGCGAGCAAAGCGGCAACGCCTTCAGAGTCGACCAGGTCTTGCATGGGGTTCGTTGGGTCGAGGAGGTAGTCCTCGAACACCGGCAGCAGTGATGGGAATCCAGCCACCCGGCCATCGTGTTTGGTCAAGTCGTCGCAAACGGGTATATCGACGAGTTCCGGCGCGATTCGTCGCAAGATGGTGGTTGCGATCGTTCGGGACGCCAGTTCGACGTCATCCAGGGAAGCGAGAGCACTCCAGATGGCTGGGTCCAGAAACGGCCACGCGCACGCGACGGGAGAGGTTTCGACTGCCGCCGCTATCGCGCGTATGCCGGCAGCCACCGAAATCGGACCGGCGAGCGTATCAACCTCCCGAGCGTACTGCGAGGCCAACCTGTTGGCGTAGAACGACACGATCGGTTGGCGCAGAATGGACTGCGGGTCGAAGGGTGCAGACTGCTCATCGCGGCGCACCGAAACGCCACCGGCAGCTTCGATAGACGAGTCGGTCGATCGAGGGGCGAGGAACCCGGCCGTGGCTGATTCGATCCGTAGGTGATCGACCGACGCAAGCCGACCGGCCAGATCCCAAAGACTGCCAACGCCGCTGGTCTGAAACGAATGAATGCGGGCTTGTTGTTCGAACTCGCCCGGGTCCTCGATCAGACGGGATTCCAGCAACAATGGGCGCCCAACCCGGTCAGCCAGCTCTGCGGCAATCTGCACACCTGGTTCGTCAGGCTCGCCGGTGGTGGTCAGCGCCACGCGGTCGAGCAAGCCTTCCGCCGCGGCAACGCCCAGAAGCAGTCGGCTGGCAGCGCCACCATCGAGTTCCAGCGATACCCGCTGAAATGGGAGCGATGCGCAGGCCCGCAGCGAGCGCCGCAACGAACTTTCGATTTGGTCGATGGCGTCTGCCTTGGTCTGCAATGGAGAGGCCGGAAGCGTTCGGCTGTGAAGCACGGGGCGCTTCTTCCATCCGAGCTCCCACCATTCTCCCGGGGCATGCGCGGCAACGTCCTTCAAGCCCGTATCGCTGCCAAACACCTTGCCGGCAAAGACCGGCCAGGCGGGACCGCGCCAATCGCGCACTGAGTTGGCGCCGGGTTGCTCCCAAACGGACGCGACCAGGTTTGCCCGGTTGCTGATAACCAGGAGTTCCTGAGACGCATCGGAATAGATGGGAGCGCCACCGAGCAGGTCGTTGATGACAATGCTCGTGCCGTCGGGACGAAGGTGCAGCAGATCGAACGCTCCGCCGAGTTCCGCTGCGACTGTGGGAGCGTCCGACGCGGCGATGCGTTCGGCCAGTTGTTCGGCCCATCCAATGCCGGGAGTCCACGGCGCGTCGAGCGGTATTGGCAATCCGCTGAACAACACCACATTGTCCCGGTCGACATGCCAGTGGGAACCGATTTGCCCTTGCTCGGAGAACGCCTGCCAGGCGTAGAGAAACAGCCGCCGGTCTTTGCTATGCCAGCCGAGATACTGGTCGGGCTCGAACGCGAGCTCTGCCATGTCGTACCGGGTGCACTTGGCGGCGTCGGCCGCCGCCACAGGGCGCCCAAGGCGGCTCGCAAGCAGGATGAAAGCCAGCATTCAGGAGTGAATCCTCTCGTCGATGTCAGTGGGCGGGAGGGTGTACGGACATCGCCCGCGCGCAATAGTGCGTAGTATGCCCTGTTGACCCGTGGAGACGCTTTCTGGGATTCAGCGAGAACGGCTCGAGATGCTCGCTACCGAGTCCCAACAGCCTGCAATCACGCAGGGCGAGTGAATTCGACGCGAACCTCGTGCCCACCCATCCAGATAGCTGCCGACAAGGCGCTCCAAAGCAAGCGGGTACGGCCGGGGTGGACAGCGCCGGTCTCCAGGCTGGTAGTGACGCGCCCGATATCGAGCAGCTCCATGAGCGGGTTGTCCTGATCGAGGAGGTAGCGTTCCAGCATGGGGCGATAGTCTGCGTATCGTTTGACGCGCCAGGTACGGCCGTCCGGCGACGTGGAGAATGTCGGCCGGATGGCGCGGTAGTCGTTCGCATCCGGAAGATGCGCGTAGCTCGACTCTGCCCAGGCCGAATCCGCGAACGGAAGCTTGCTCAGCAAGACATTGCAACGCCGCTGCAGATCGAGGTGAAAGCGGTTGTCGGGCCGCGCGCTGGCTGCGAGCCGATGACTGGCCCGCATGCAGATCGGCGAAATGAATGGACTGATCCGCATCTGCGGGGACCAGGCATAGTCCGGACCGTTACGGCCACGTACCAGTCCTTCGTGGTAGTAGACGGTGGAAACGGTGCCGAACGGTTCGCCATACGCGGCCATTTCGCGGATGATGTCGCCCTGGACCTGGCGATAGTATCTCCGGGCCTCGGGCAGCATGATGCCGAGCCGGTCGACCGGACGCTGCCGCTGAATTCGCTCGACCAGCTCGTCTTCGGTGGTGGCGCCAACTCCGGTCATCGAGACCGGACCCCAACGCAACGCTTCGCCGAGCACACCCGAGACGGTGGCTCCTGTGGAAAACACCGGCTCCTCATACGAGCTCCAGGTGGAGTTCATCCCTTCGCGCAGCGCGACATAGCTTCGGGTATCCGATTCTTCCTCCTGGGCAGTCCGCTCGCTCGCGTCGTGCATCTCCCAGTCGAGTCCGAACTGCAGGGCGAGCTGCCGCGCGGCGATCACATCCGCACGCTCAGGAGAGCCATTGGTCACGAAGCGGAACCGGTCTTGCAGACCCTCGCTCAGGATGATGGCGGCCAATGTGCGCGAGTCTTTGCCACCGCTCAGTCCAAGCACACGATCGTCGAGCGGCAGTTCGGCGATGACGCGAAGGGTGGAGCGCAGGTCGCGATCGACCTCGTCGAGCAGGACTTCATAGGGCACCGCCGGCTCGGCTGGATCGGGGCGGAGAAACGGAGGACGCAACGGCTCGACGATCCGCGCTCCGTCGGATCCTGTGATGGCTATATAGCTGCCGGTGCGCGGGCGCTGGACGTCCCAATACCCGGTTTCCTCGTCGAACATCCAGCCGTCCGAGACCAACCAACCGGCGCCGGTGAGCGAGCGTTCGGGAGTGGCCGCAGCCGGGGAAACGGCGCGGGCGCACAACCCGGCACGATTGGAGATCGCCGTAACCCTCGCGCCCTGGGCGGTGAAGAGTTGATCGACGCTGGCGAAGTCCGGCACGATCCAGCCGCCGTCCCCTTGCAAGGAAATCAGCGTGAAGTGGCCAAACAGCGCCTCCCGGAACACGGGAACGTCCTGGCGGGTTTCCAGCCACTCCCGGAGCTGCGCGGCCCAGCTTCGTCCCGTGCCATGCACCCAGCCGGTCGTTGCAGGCCAACAGTGCCCACTGAATGCCGTTACCTGGCGATCATCGACCAGCCAGTGTGACCCGATTCCGGCGACCTCGGCAAAGGCTTGCCAGCCGAAGAACACACGGCTGCTGTTGTGGTTACGCCAGACGACACGTTGGTCGACTCGAAAAGGGACGTCGGGCGGGTCGGCCTGTTCGAACCGCGCGATCAGCTCGGGGTCGATTGGCTCGCCATCGGCGTGAACCAGGATCAGATAGGCAAGCATCCAGCTGTCCAGTCGGCATTCGCGTGCACGGGCGTTTCCCGATGCGCCAGCCAGATCGCGCCCGTGGCGACGCCATAGAGAACGCGGAGACCCTGCCCTGTGATCTTTCGGCTTTTCAGGAGTCGTTGCACGGCAGTGTAGTCGACCACTTCGTAGATCGGGTTGGTCCGGTCAGCGAGGTAGGCGCCGAGCATGGGCCGCAGTTCATCGGCACGGGCGGTGCGCCAGCCGGCAGATGGACCGGGCAGGCTGCGCATTGGCGCAATGGCGCGCAACTGGTCGGCATCGGGATATACCGACATGGCGCCTTCCGGCCAGGTGTCATTCGCCAGGGGAATGGTGGAGAGATCGACGCGACATCGCCGGAGCAGATCGAGATGCACACGGGGATTGGCCCGATCCGCCAGGGGCAGCAGTTGGCGAAAGCGGATATAGGAGGGGATCAGAAATGGCCCCAACCACAAGTTCGGCTTGACCGCCCGCGACGGTCCGCTCCAACTTCGGGTGCGTTGTTGGGTGATGAAAAGCGACGGAATGCGACTTGGTTCCTGGTGGAGCGCCGCTTGCGCATCGATCCAATCGTCCACTACAGCATGAAAGTGGCGGCGAGCGTCGGTGGTAAGCACACGAGCGGGATCGAATCCTTCTTTCTCTGCGTAGATGCGCTTGACGTCAGCGATGGACGTTGCCGACAGGCCAGCTGTGGCGGTGGGACCGAACTTGGTGCATTCTCCGCCGATACCGGAGAGACTGACTCCTTGCAAGGCGGTTGGCACGCCAGCGCTGTCCCATCCGTTGGTGACGCCTTCGACCAGAAATGTGTGGCGCAGCAGGCGACGCTCTTCTTCCTCGAGCGAAACCTGGGAACGATCATCCATGCTCCAGTCCAGGCTCAGACGCTCCGCGATGAGCGAGGCTGATCGGGCATCGGCATGACTGGGTAGCCCATGGGTGAGAAATCGCACACGCTCGTGCAAGCCTTCATCGAAAAGGAGAGCGGTCAGGAGACGGGAGTCCTTGCCACCGCTGAGGCGGAGCTCGAACTCGCGCGTGGGCAACCGCATGATGGCCCGCAAGGTGGAACGGAGATCGGCATCGATTTCGTCCAGCAGCGATGGATAGTCTCCGGTGGTCGGGTTGGGTCCAGGGCGGTGCCAGAACGGTCGTGGACGCGGTTCGATTTTGACGGATGCGTTCGCAGTAGTCGTTATCTGGCTGTTGAACGGCGCCCGAGCCGCGTCCCAATAGCCGGAGTCGTCTCCCAGCGACGACCCCCAAAACGCGAGCCATCCCATTGCCAGCGGGTCTCGCTCGGGATCGGAATCGAAGTCATTGGCGGCCGCCGCGGCCAACCCCGCCCGATTGGAGATCGCTGTCCAGCGGCTGCTGTCTCCCGTAAAGAGTTGGCCGGCGCCGAGAAGATCGGTGGTAACGCTGCCTGCCCCGTCCGGATCGAGCCGGACGAGTGTGTAGAACCCGAACAACTCTTCATGCGCGTCGAGAGCGGAATGCCGGTCGAGCCACCGGGCGAGTTGTTCCGCCCAGCTTTCGCTCGGCTCTGCGTCCCATCCAGTGTCCCGTGGCCAGCAGTGCCCGGAGAAGAGGGTCAGTCCGCCCTCTCGATCGACATGCCAATGAGAACCGATCGATGCGTTCTCGGTCAGCGCTTGCCAAGCGAGCACGGTGATCGTGCCCGAACGGTTTGCCCAGCAGAGGGACACTTCCGGGAGGAATGGGAGAACGGGCGCTGCTTTCGCGGCAGCATGCGTCAGTGTTTCCGTGGAAATCGGCTGTCCGGCGCGGGAAGCAAGGAGCACGAACGCGAGCATGCGCGATTCTCCACGACGATCCGGCAAAGACCGTGCGAGCTGACGAGAACTAGAGAACCGACGCGCGGTTGCTGAACTCTTCTTCGAGCCGGATCAGCGTCAGAATATCCGGTTCGGCGTTCGGCGGCGTCTCGTTCAGGATGGAGAGCAGCCGGTGGGCCTGGAATCGCCGGTCGATCGTTTCGGAATAGAGCCGCTCGAAGGCGTCGACTTCCTGGTCGACTCGGAAGAAGTGCGACACGCGCTCGCGGCCGGCTTCCCCCATGAGCATGCGCATCTCAGGATCACCGGCAAGCATTGCCAGCCGTTCGGCCAGGAGATCAGAATTGCGGCGTGGCACCACGAACCCCGTCACCATGTCCTGCACGTTTTCCGGCAACCCTTCGGCATCCGAGCAGACCACCGGCAGTTTCATCGCTTGCGCTTCCAGCGCGGCAATGCCGAAGCCCTCGCTCAGGCTTGGCATGACCAGCACATCGGCGTTGCGCATTTCGGCGCGCACGTCGTTGCGCGGCATGGAGCCGAGCAAGGTGACACGGTCGAGGACCCCCAGGTCGAAGGCAGCGAAACGGATGGACCGGTCTTGCGTGCCGGAGCCGATGATGCGCAACTCTGCCTCGATCCCCTGATCGACCAACTTTGCCAACGCTTCGATCGAATACTCATGCCCTTTTTTCCAGACGAGCCGCCCGACGCTCAGCATGCGGAGCGGCCGTTCCTGCGAACCGGCCACCATGCCATGCGCGCGGCCACCTGGATCGAAGAAATCGACGTCGATCCCACCGACGATGACCTGATGGGGTTTGTCCGGGGGGCAGCCGCGTTGCAGGCACCGTTGCCAGATGCCCTCGCTGCGGCAGTGGATCACGTCGGCGAATTTCCAGACATCGTTGTAGAAGCCAGGATCTTCGAGTCCGTAGTAGCAGATATCGAAACCGCGGAAGCTGACCACTGAGCGCACGCCATGCAAGCGGCAGGTCAACAGGTGGGCGAGGCTGGAGTGCCCAAACTCGAAATGGACGAGGTCGGGTTTGACCTTCTTGAGCACACCTTCGAAATCACGGGTGATATGCACCCGTTCCACCAGCTCAGGCTGTTCCGCAATCTCGGGATAGGCATCCCAATCGGCCTTGTCACCGTTGACCGACAGGACATGGACGTCCCACCCGCGGATCAGCAGATGCAAGAACTTGTCGACGATGAACGTCTGCGAGATCGATGGGAAGTTGTTGTCCACCAGCAGAACCGTGCCGGGTTCGCGCGTTGCGCCAGTGACGCCGAGCGACGCCAGATAGGCAGCCACTTCGTCGATCGGCTCGTCTGCTGGCGACTCGTCGGCTTGGCCGGTCTGGAGTTCGAGCGCCGAATCGGCATGCGACGGGGCCATCACGAGCTCGCCCGTGCGGTTGATGCGCGCGGTCAATTCGCCATGCGCCATCCACACGGCCGCAGTGAGCACGGCATAGAGATAGCGCACTGCGCCAAGCGGGTTGACCGGCCGGCGCAGCATGCCGGAGATGCGGTCGAAATCGAAGATCTCGTAGACCGGGTTGGACGGGTCGAGCAAGAACTGGTCGAAGAGATCGTGATTCTCGTTGAACTTGGCCACACGCCAGTCGGTGGCTTCGTCTTCCGACAGAATCGCCTCGATGGCAGCGTACTCATCGGCGTTGGGCAGATGCTGATACGCGTGCTCTCGCCAGGGATCCTTGAAGAACGGGATGCGCACCATGTCCTCGTGCACATGCTGCATGATCTCGAAGTGGAATCGATGGCTGACACGCTCGGCTGGAGGAAGTTGCTGGATCGCACGCACTCCGGTGGGGGTATAGAACGGAAAGCTCCACAGCTTGCCGTTCGCCTCGGTGCCGGCGCCATATTGCCACCGCGCGATGAACTCGGGAAACATGTGCGAACTGATGCGGTCGAGCGTTTCGCCCCGGTCGAGGAGATGTGACATCCACTGGTGGATCCGCTCGATGAACTGCTCGCGGGCGTCTTTGCGCATCAGATTCATCCGGTCGAAGCTCTGTCCAGCGATGAGCGCATCCCATGCTTCGGAGCGGGTGACCGAGAAACGGGTTGCCCAGGCAGCGGGACCCATGCGAAAGAACTCGCTCATGTTGCCGGAAAGCGTGAGCGAGTCGCCAATATCGATGGCGCCTTTCATGTCCCAGGCGGAACGCACGCCGGACATCTGGAAGACATGCGTGAGGATGGTGCGGTCGAGCTCTTCCACGACCCGGTCGCTGCGGTCTTCGAAGGTCCAGTTCAGGCCAAAGCGCTTGGCCACCAGTTCCGATACCTCGGTCTCCCCCGATCCGGGGAGTCCGAACGTCATGAATTCGAACTCGTCGGCGACCCCTTCCAACAACGCGATCGACGCCAGCAAGCGGGAGTCTTTCCCGCCGCTGAGGCGAATCTGGCGCATGCTCGCCGGAAGCTCGACCAACGCGCGCATTTCCTTGCGCAGATCGTCTTCGAGCAGCTCCCGCAACGCCGGGATGTCGTGCGGAATCTCGTCCTGATTCGGGAATTGCCAATACCACCGGTCGAGTTCCACCACGCGCGCTCCGACCGCCGGGTCGAGATGCACATGCGCCATCGGCGGGATGGCCTTGACGTCGGTAAAGCCGGTATCGAGCGTGCGGGTTTGTGTGGTGGCCGGGAGCCAGCCGACCCCGACAGCGTCCCGGCTCGGCTTGACGCCCGGGGGTGTCACCGCACGGGCAGCAAGACTCGATCGCGTGGAGACGATGAGCGCATCCGCTGTTTCCGCGAGGTAAAGAATGCCTAACGAGAATCGATCGCTGATGATATGACCGATGCCATCGACCGGCAGGCTGACGGCGGTGAAGATGCCGTAGAGATCTTCCGGCGCTTCCACGATATCGGCGTGGGCGAGGTAGTCGCGGAGTTGTTGGGCCCAGGGGGCGTCGTCCCACTGCCAACCGGAATAGCGGGGCCAGACGTGTCCGGAAAAGGACGTCAGCCCCTCCTCGTCCTTGTGCCAATGCGATCCGACGCCGTGAAGTTCGGTGAAGGCCTGCCAACCGAAGAAGTGAACCGTGCCGCTGGCGTTCGACCAGGTGAGATATTCCTCAGGAACGAAGTGGAGTTCGGGGGGATCGGGATCGTCGATGCGGGCCAGCAGCAGCGGATCGACCGGCTGGTCGGTCTTGCTGGCAATGACTACGAAGGAATGCATGGGGCGACGATCCTACTCAAGACGTTTGCGTTTCGCGTGGCGCCATCCGACTCGATCCGCGGTGAGCAGGGACGGACCGGTGCGGGGTGCCTGAACGCACGAAGTATGCACCGTTGCCTGTCGGCAGCGCGCGCGTACGAATGCGCCAGCGATGACAAATCTAGCGGGACGCAGCGTAACTGTTTGCGGACGGTTCCATCGTTTGCTACGATGGGCCGCGGCATCGCATCACGACCAGGCAGCCGGTTCGCCGAATCGCCAGCTGCACCTTTGCAATCGATTCGAACGCGCGGTTCTCGTTGGCCGCGCAATGGCCTTGTCGACGGGGGCTGCGGTTCGATGGTGGAACCTACGCCGGACCTCTTGCGGATGTCCGGAATCAGCAAGAGCTTTCCAGGCGTCCGAGCGTTGCAGAACGTCGATCTCTCCGTGCAGGCAGGAGAGTGCCTGGCGCTGGTGGGTGAGAACGGCGCGGGCAAGAGCACCCTGATGAAGATCCTTTCCGGTGTCTATGCGCCGGATGAGGGAACGATCGAAATCGATGGACGGACGGTTGTGCCGAGCAACCCCCATCATGCCCAGCAGTTGGGCGTGTCGATCATCTATCAGGAATTCAATCTCTTCCCCAACATGTCGATCGAAGAAAACATCTTCATTGGTCGGGAGCCGAACCGCTCCGGTATTGTCGATCGTGCTCAAATGCGGGAATCTGCGCTCGGATACCTTCGGCAGGTCGGCGTCGACCTCGACCCGCGATCCATGGTGCGTGACCTCAGTGTGGCGCAACAGCAGATGGTCGAAATTGCGAAAGCGCTTTCCTACAACGCGCGCATTGTCATCATGGACGAGCCGACTTCGGCCTTGACCGATACCGAGGTGCGCGCGCTCTTCGAGATCATTCGAGGATTGAAGGCGCGTGGACTTGGCATCGTTTTCGTCTCGCATCGGCTGGAAGAGATCTTCGAAATCTGCGACCGCATCACGGTGTTGCGCGACGGCCGCAATGCTGGCGAGCTTTCGACCGCGACGGCTACGCCGGATCAGGTCGTGCGCATGATGGTCGGCCGCGAGATGACCGATCTCTTCCAAAAGGAGAACTCTTCCACATCCGATCAGGTCGTGCTGGAAGTTCGCGGACTCAGCCGTCGCGGAACGCAACGGGATGACTCCAAGGTCGTGCTCGATGGAGTGGATCTGCAGGTGCGGAGCGGAGAGATCGTTGGACTGGCTGGCTTGGTCGGATCCGGGCGGACCGAAGTCGCCCGTGCCATTTTCGGCGCGGACCCATTTGACAGCGGCGAGATCTACCTCGAGGGTCAACGCGTACATGTGAAGTCACCCGCGGAGGCCATCGGCAAGGGCATTGCTCTGGCGCCGGAGGATCGCAAACTGCAAGCGCTGGTGTTGGCGCTCGCTATTCGGGAGAACATTGCCCTGCCCAATCTGGGCCGCTTGAGCCGTTTTGGATTTGTGCGTCGGCGCGAGGAACGCGCGCTGGCAGATCGCTACATTCAGGCTCTGTCGGTGCGCACACCCAGCATGGAGCAGAAGGTCATCAATCTCAGCGGTGGAAACCAGCAAAAGGTCGTGCTCGCCAAATGGCTGGCGCTGAACCCGAAGGTGCTCATCGTCGATGAGCCGACGCGTGGGATCGATATTGGCGCCAAGGCGGAGGTGCATTCGCTTCTCAGCCAGCTGGCCGCGCAAGGAGTGGCGATCCTGATGATCTCTTCCGAGTTGCCGGAGATTCTGGGCATGAGCGACCGCATCTACGTTATGCGGGAAGGCAAGATCACGGGCGTTCTCGACCGGAGTGAGGCGACCGAGGAACGCGTGATGGAACTGGCAACCGGTGTCGCCGCTGGGGCGCACGCGGCCTGATCGAAGCAAGAATGGTGAGGAACCGTCGATGTCGACACGTGCGGCGCAGGTAGAAGCGACCCAGAAACGAGAAATTTCGATCATCGACCTGCTCGGGCGATTTGCACCACTCATCTTCCTGCTCGGGTTGGTGGCGGTGCTCTCATACCTCGAACCCGGGTTCCGAACCGAGCGCAACATCATGAATGTTCTGCGCCAGGTCTCGATCATTGGCATCCTGGCTGTGGGCATGACTTTCGTCATCCTTACCGCGGGCATCGACCTCTCGGTCGGATCGATGGTTGCCTTTACTGGAATCGTCTGCGCGGCAACGGCGAAAGGCTCGCGTTCGTTGCTGGCAGGCGGCACCACCGACCCGGGGGGAACGCGGGTATTGCTGGCGGCGCTGGCAGCGATCGGACTCGGGCTCGCGATCGGGCTTTTCCAGGGATTCCTCATCGGGAAGCTCGAAATCCCTGCGTTCGTTGTGACGCTCGGTGGTCTTGGCGCATGGCGCGGGGCCACGTTGGTTTTTTCCGAGGGCCAGCCGATCAGCGGGTTCTCCAAGGACTTCAAGTACTGGGGGCAGGGATTCATCGGCCGAGTGCCGGTGCCGGTCGTCATCTTTCTCTTGTTCGTAGCGGTCGCTTTCATCATCTTGCGCTATTCGCAGTATGGCCGCTGGATCTATGCATTGGGCGGAAACCGGGAGGCTGCGCGGCTCTCCGGCTTGAATACCACCGCGCTTACCATCAGTGTCTATGCGATTTCAGGATTCTGCGCGGGCGTGGGCGGGTTCCTGCTTACCTCGCGGCTCAACTCGGCCGAGCAGGTTGCCGGACAGAACTACGAACTTCAGGCGATTGCGGCGGTCGTTATCGGCGGCACCAGCCTCTTCGGTGGCGTGGGCGGCGTCATTGGAACGTTGATCGGGACACTGTTGATCGGGGTGCTCAACAATGGTCTCGTGATCTTGAATGTCTCACCCTACTGGCAGCCGATCGTCGTCGCAGTCATCCTGGTCTCGAGTGTGTTCTTCGACCAGTTGGCGAAAAAGCGGCGCCGATAGGTGCGCAGCAGTGAGCACAATCCTCTCTCTTGGCTCCGGTATGATGCAGGAGTGCCGTGACGAACAACGGCAAACGCACCGGTGCCCCAATATGGGGCGGGTATGACAAAGGAGTTGCACCAGATGCTCGAGAAAACGATGAATCGGCGGACGATGATCAAGGGCGCGATGGCGGCCGGCGCCGTGGCCGGCGCGGCCGGGATGGCGCTTCCATCGGTTCGCCCCGCGGCCGCTCAGGACAATCTGCAGATCGCGTTTTCGGTTCCAGGTCTGAACTTCCCGTTCTTCGTGCACATGATGAATCTCGCCGAGCAGCACGCTGCTGAGCTCGGTGGGATCGACTTCATTCCGCTCGACGGACAGCAGAACGGCGCTCCGAGTTCGACCAAGCAGACCGCTGATCTGGAGGCGATGATTGCCCAGGGAATCGACGGGTTGGTCATCAGCCCGAACGACGTGGCAGCACTCGCTCCAGCCATCCAGTCGGTGATCGATGCCGGTATTCCGGTAGTGACGGTCGATCGCAATGTGACCGATGTCAATACGCTCGCGCATGTTGGCGCGGACAATGTCGAGGGTGGGCGCCTGCAGGGCCGCTACCTGATCGAGATCCTGCCGGATGGCGGTGATGTCTATGAGCTGCAAGGACAGCCGGGCGCTACCCCGGCCATCGACCGTCATGCCGGTCTGGACGAGGTGATCGCCGCGCAGGATGCGGTCAAGATCGTCGTCAGCCAGACGGCCGAGTTCGCCCGGGACAAAGCGGTCACGGTCTTCGAGTCCGCGCTCGCTGGCAACCCTGAGCCGGCCGCGGTTGTTTGCGCGAACGACGACATGGCCTTCGGAGTGGCCGAAGTTGCGCAAGCGCAGGGGCTTTCGATTCCCATCATCGGGTTCGATGCATTGCCCGAGGCCTTGATTGCCATCAACGATGGCAGCATGGCCGCGACCGTCGAGCAGTTCCCAGGTGGCCAGTCGACGCAGGCGATCGATATTTTGGTCGACTACCTGCTCAACGATGTGACCCCGGCCGAGCACGACACGTATCTCACGCCGATCCTCATCACCAAGGACAACCTGTCCGCCGCTGAGCGCGCGGTAGAGGCTGGTGTCGGCGGGGATGCGACCCCGGCGGCGTAATCGCTTCGGATAGTGACGCAACACCCTCAGATCCTTGCCGATCTGGGGGTGTTGTGTATTCGGTCGATACTCGGCCAGCAGACTCGCGTCGTCAGAAGCGGGACAATGCTTCGCCAGCGAGCGCTCCAAACACCACGACAGTCCAGGGGGGAGCCGTCCAGATCATGAGCAGGGCAGCGCAGGCGACCGCCAGCCCGAAATCCGCCGGGCCGAGAATCGCGCTCGTCCAGACCGGCGAATAGAGCGCCGCCAGCAGGATGCCCACCACTGCCGCATTGATGCCATGAAGCGCTCCCCGGAAAACTGCCTTTGCCCGCAGCGCTTCCCAGAACGGCAGCGCGCCCCAGACGAGCAGGAACGACGGCAGGAAGATGGCCACGAGTCCAAGCACGGCGCCAGTGACGCCGTTTGGTTCGGGATCCCTGACAGCTCCCAAATATGCGGCGAACGAGAAGAGTGGCCCGGGAACTGCCTGCGCCGCGCCATACCCGGCCAGGAACTGATTGTTGCTGAGCCAACCCGTTGGCACGACCTGGGTCTGCATAAGCGGCAGCACCAGATGGCCACCCCCAAAGACAAGCGAGCCAACCCAATAGAACCGCGCGAAGAGCTCGGCTGCTCCTGTTGCCTGCCCCAGGCTTAGGATCGGCAACCCGATGAGCAAGAGCGCAAAGATTGCCAGGCAGACCGCGCCCACTCGCCGGTCGAGGCCGCCCTCGCGGCCATGGGCCAGCGGGGGCAATGGCAGATTGCGGAACAACCACCAACCAGCCACTCCGGCAGCGAGGACGATGGCTGGCTGAACCGATGCGCGCGGGATTGCAAGCGACGTCAGCGTGGCAAGAATGGCGATGGTTGCCCGCGTGCGGTCGCTGCAGAACTGGCGTCCCATTCCCCATACTGCCTGGGCGACGATGGCGACGGCCACGATCTTCAGCCCATGAATCCAGCCACTCTGCGCGATGTCGAAGCGGTCGACCGAATACGCGAAAAGGGTGAGCGCGACAGCGGACGGTAGCGTGAACCCAAGCCACGCCATGAAGCCTCCGAGCATTCCCGCCCGAAGTGTGCCGATGCCTATGCCGACCTGGCTGCTCGCCGGTCCGGGCAGAAATTGGCACAACGCGACAAGATCGGCATAGGTCTCGTCGTCGAGCCATCGTCGCGCCCGGACGTACTCCTCCCGAAAATACCCAAGATGAGCGACCGGCCCACCGAACGAGATCAGGCCGAGCTTGAACGCAACCCATCCCACTTCCAGCGCGCCAGAGAGCGCCGACTCTGGAGGAGCAGAGCGTGGGCGCTCGTCATCCGGTGGCAGTTCGGTCATACGCGTGCGTTTCCTCGCTTCACCGAAGTCGCCCGTCCGCATCGTCGAACGCAATCTGGCGCAATCATCGGCCACGCGGACGGAGCGTGCCCACCGGCTACTATGCGGATAGACCGGTGATGCTGCTCCGCGTGGCGCCGATCTTGTTCGAGCCGGGAAGCGGACGCCCATCCTGCTATGCTCCCGGCAACAAGCCGTTCGATTGGAAAGAGGGAGGCGTTTGCGATGACCGCGCTGGTCCACGGCATTTTGCCGCCTATGGTGACACCGTTTGGCGATGACGAGTCGATCGACGAAGCGGGATTGCGCTCGGAGGCGAGGTTCATGCTCGATGCCGGGGTGCACGGCCTCTGTGTGGGCGGGAGCACCGGCGAAGGCCATACCCTCTCGATCGAGGAAACCTGCCGCATCACCGAGATAGCGTTGGAAGAAGCCAACGGGCGCGTGCCGGTGATTGCCGGGATCATTCGCGATTCGACCCGGGAGGTCATCGCCTATGGCAAGGCGTTGAAGACTGCGGGCGCGGATGCGCTGCAGATTACGCCCGTGCACTATCTCTTTACCTCTGGCGACGATGGGACCTACGCCTACTACGAACGCATCGCCAATGAGGTGGGGCTGCCCATCGTCATCTACAACGTGGTGCCCTGGAATACCGTCTCGCCAGAGACCCTGATGCGTCTCTCCGAGATCGATCAGGTGGTGGCGGTCAAGCAGAGTGGCGGGGACATCCACAAGCTGGCCGATTTGCTCCTGATGAACGACGGCCGACTGATCATCTACTCCGCGGTCGATGACCTGCTCTACCCGTCGTTCGCGCTCGGGGCCGATGGGGCGATTGCCGCGATCTTGACGGTCATGCCGGCCGAGTCGGTGGCTCTCTGGGAAGCGGTGAAACGAGGCGATCACGCCGAGGCGCGGTCGCTTCATGAGCGATTGCTCCCGGTTTGGCGGGCGATGAACCATCCAGATATGTCGGCGCGCACAAAGGCGATGCTGACGTTGCAAGGCCGTGCCGCGGGGACCGCGCGGCATCCGATCCTGCCGGTGTCAGACGAGGTGCGCGCGTTTCTCGCCGCCACACTCGAGCGGTCCGGGGCGCCGGTGCAGAGCATCGCCTAAAGTACCGTCGCAAACCACGGAACATTCGTCCGCCCTGGTCCGCCCAGGGATAGATTTCTATCGTCAGGGCACAGAGGGTAGTACGACTTCATGGGACGTGGGATTCTGCTCGTCCTGCTCGCCGCAATGTTCTGGGGAACCTCCGGCACGGCGAGCACCTACGCTCCCGAATCGGCCGATGCGCTTTCGATCGGCGCGATTCGCACGATCGTCGGCGCATTGGGATTGCTGGTCCTTGCGTTGGTCGAGGGTCGGGGGCGGACTCGGCCCACCTGGCCATGGCTGCTGCTCTTCATTGGAGCGGTCGGCACTGCTGGCGGGCAGCTTGCCTTCTTCACCGCAATCGAACGGGCCGGAGTCGCGGTCAGCACCGTGCTCACGATCGGCGTAGCGCCGGTGTTCACCGGTATCCTGAGCGCCGTCTACCTGCACCACCGCCCGGGTCGAAAATGGGCGGTCGCCACTGCGCTCGCGGTGATCGGCGCGTCGATCATGGTGTTGGGCACAGCGGAAACGGTGGGCGGCGACCCAGCTGGATTGCTGTTTGGTGTGCTGGGCGGCGCCGGGTATGCGATCTACGTGACGATTAGCAAGAAGATGATCGATGATGGGCACGATGCCGTCGACGTCACGGCATCGCTCTTCTGCGGGGCCGGAATCCTGATGATTCCGGTGTTCTTTCTGAGCGACTGGCAATGGGTGCTGGAACCTCGCGGCACCGCAGTAGCACTCTATCTCGGTCTGGCAACCAATGCGCTTCCGAATCTTCTCTTCGGGATCGGACTGACCATGGTGCCTGTCGCGACCGCTGCGACGTTTGCGCTGCTCGAGCCGTTGACGGCCACCATGTTGGGGGTCGCGTGGTTAGGCGAGCGGCTCTCCGGACTGCAATGGTTTGGAGTTGCGCTTCTGCTCGTTGGGTTGCTGGTGTTGGCAATTCCCGAGCAATTGCGTCGGAATTTCATCCGCTCTGCATGACCGCGCCCGGCGCTTTTCACGCGCCCTATGCGAAACTTACCCCCAATTCGAACCGCTTTCGGAACGTAGTTTCGAGCTCTGTGGCGTGCAGCCAGAACACACCAGGAAGGACCGACGATGACCTCCAAGAACGGGTCCAATGGGCACCAGAACGGCGCCTTCGATATGCGGCACCAAAGCCGGCATATCCTCGACGGTGTCGAGCGGGCCGGCGCCCGCGCGATGCTCAAGGGCATTGGCCTGACCGACGAGGACCTGAAGAAGCCGATGGTCCTGATCGCCAATACCTGGATCGAAACCATGCCCTGCAATTTCGGCTTGCGCACCCTGGCGCATGTCGTGAAGGAAGGGGTGCGGGCGGCCGGCGGCTATCCGATGGAGATGAATACCGTCGCCATTTCGGACGGCATCACCATGGGCACCGAGGGGATGAAAACCTCACTCGTCTCCCGCGAAATGATTGCCGACTCGGTGGAACTGGTCGCCAAAGGGCACATGTTCGACGCCATCATCGGTCTCGGCGCCTGCGACAAGACCTTGCCGGGTCTCTCCATGGCGCTGGCTCGCGTGAACGTTCCCGGCTTTCTCATCTACGGTGGCACGATCCTGCCGGGCGAAGTCGAGATCGATGGTGAAATGCACGAGGCTACGGTCCGTTCGGTCTACGAAGCGATCGGCGGCCACAAGGCCGGCAAGCTGAGCGCCGAAGCCCTGAAGCTGATCGAGGATCATGCCTGCCCCTCGCACGGCGCGTGCGGCGGTCAGTACACCGCCAACACGATGGCGATGGCGATGGAGTTCATCGGGCTCTCGCCACTCGGTTCGGCCTCGCCGCCCGCGGTCTCCTGGGAACAGTTCGAAGCCGGTGAGGGTACCAAGCAATCGGTCGTCAATCCGAAGAAGCTCGAGATCGGACGCCAGGCCGGCGAGTTGATCATGCATCTGCTCAAGAACGGCATCCGGCCGCGCGATATTCTCACCCGCGAGGCGTTCGAGAACGCGATCGCCGGCGTGGCGGCCAGCGGTGGCTCCACCAATGCGGTCCTCCACTTGCTGGCGCTGGCCGACGAGGCCGAGGTCGAACTTACGATCGACGACTTCGACGAGATCTCGCGCCGGACGCCGCTCATCTGCGACATGATGCCGGGCGGCCGCTTCGCCGCGGCTGATCTGGACAAGGCCGGCGGCACGCCGTTGGTGGCCAAGCGAATGATCGAGGGCGGCAAGCTGCGTGGCGACTTGATGACCGCCAGCGGGGTGACGTTCGAGGCGGAAGCCTCCGACGCGGTCGAAACACCCGGCCAGGAGGTGGTCGTTACCGTCGAGAAACCGATCAAGGACTCGGGTGGCCTGGTCATCCTCAAGGGGAACGTCGCTCCGGACGGCGCGGTCATCAAGATCTTCGGATACGAGCGGCCATACCACCGTGGTCCCGCGCGCGTCTTCGACTCGGAGCACGACGCGCTGGAAGCGGTCTATGCCAACAAGATCAATGACGGCGATGTGGTGGTGATCCGCTACGAGGGACCGAAGGGCGGTCCCGGCATGCAGGAGATGCTGGCCATCACCGCCGGCATGATCGGTCAGGGGCTCGGCGGCACCTGCGCGTTGATTACCGACGGGCGCTTCTCAGGCGCCACCAAGGGACTCATGTGCGGCCACGTCGCGCCAGAGGCCTATGTGGGCGGTCCGATCGCCGCGGTGCATGAGGGCGACATGGTGGTGCTCGACATCGAGAACCGCGGTCTCAACATCGAAGTGTCGGACGAGGAGATCGCCAAGCGGCTCAAGAGCTGGAAGGCGCCCGAACCACGCTACAAGCGGGGCGTCCTGGCCAAGTACGCGTCGCTGGTGACGCAGGCAGACGAAGGCGCGGTGACGCGTCCGATTCTTTAGGTTTTGGGTCCAGAGTCCTGAGTCCAGAGTCCAGAGTCCGGAGCCTGGAGTCCGGAGTCCTGAGTCTTGGGCCCTGAGTAGTAACGAATCTGAATTCGAACGGCCCCGAAGGGTGTTACCTTCCGGGGCCGTTGCGTTTTCGAATTCCTCGTAGTGGCGGGACCTGTGCCCGCCAGCGGCCGCAGGCCGCTACTTCGTTTCGAATCGACAACGTTTCGGACGCGCAACATGGTTGCTTGACGACCCCGTTATCGCGCCGCGGCGCGGTTGGCGGCCACGGGTGCCGCCACTACGATCCGGGCGCGATCAGGGGTTACCGATTGTTCCAGCCGATGAGGACGGGCGCCAGGCGAACCCGAGGGAAGAGGGAGCAGAAGTAGTGATGAGCGCCCATTGCAGCCAGGCGTCGGGGTTGGAGGGTTCCTCCGGTTCGACTGGCTGTGCGCCGATGGGCTCGACTTCCGGATCGGTGTCCGGTTGTTCTATTTCGATAACGTCGATGGTGTCGTTTCCTTCCACGGGGAGAGTGTACCCGAGGAGTGAGGAGTTCGGTGCGCGGAATTGGAGTATTCCAGCCGTGCACCCTGACTGCTAGAGCGGTTCTTCAAGGAAGTGCCTGCCATCTCAAAGAAGCGTGACCTTGTTGCCCTCGCTGTGGCGAGGAGATCCCTCCACTCCGCTTCGCTTCGGTCGGGATGACGGCATTCGCACGGCAGGCACGTGTTTCGGCAACCTTCAGATAACCCCACCGAGCTCTGGCAGCAGGAGTGCCTCCCAGTGCTGCCGGACCGCGTCACGGTAGGGTCCGGCCGCGATGATGCGCACCAGACGGCGGTGTTCCTCGAACCGCTTGAAGTCGTCGTCGCCAAGCCCGACGACCTCTCGCCATGGCATGAGCCGCCGGAATCCCACCGGCGGGCGGATTCGAACCAGACCCAAACGTCGGTTCGCCAGCCAGTTTGGGAATATCGATGGGATTATTTCATCGGGAAGCGATTCGCCAGCAGTGCTTCCAGGCGGCGGGTCATGCCGAGTTCGACCGTCCGGCATTGCGCTGGATTGTGGAAGAGCGCGCCGACGCGGTCGTAGAGATCGGCTGCCTGGGCGCCGATCTCGACCGCGCGCTTGTGGATCTCGCGCCGTTGCAGCGCATTCGCCAACCGCCTGGTCGTTTCTGGCATGCGGAAGCGGATCATGAGCGCAAGCAGCGACGCGTCGTCGTTGTCGGTCAGTTCGGTGGCCGAAACCATCGGTGACGTGGCAAAGATGAGCGACGCGATCAGTCGATTGGTGTCGACGCCGCCGTAAGGCACGCTGCATGCATGTGCATCGCGCGGGAGATAGTCGAGCTTGTCGACATCGAGCGGACCAGACAGAATGCCGCGGAGCACGGTGTCCGCAGGGTGCAACTGTTGCCCGGCAGGATCGATGATCGATGCAACCCGTTTGGGATCGACCCCCCAATGCTCCCGCAGAATCGGGGAGATCTCGTCGCCGAGCACGATCGCTCTCCCCACCTGCTCGTGCGAGATCACCGGATCGCCGAGTTCCTCGATGGCGTGCGAAAAGGGATAGTGACCGATATCGTGAAGCAACGCTGCCGCGCAAATCGTGCGAGCGTCTTCATCGGTGATCCATTGCGCGTCGGACCGAGCACGCAAGTGTTCGATGGCTTGCCGGGCGAGATGGAACCCGATCGAGTGCTCGAAGCGGGTATGCCGCGCACCCGGCCAGACACGCGAGACGAAACCCAGTTGCTGGACGCGCTCCAGCCGCAGAAATGCCTGCGCATCGATCAACGCCAGTTCGGCGTCCGCCAGCGGGACGATATCGTACAGACTGTCGCGCAGCATGGTGGACACCGGAAACCCGGTGCCAGCCGTGCGCCCAAGGCGCGATTCTGGATGTGTGACAGGTGTCTTCTCCAGCATGGTGAAAGAATACGCGTCAACACCGCCGCGCTTGGGCGGAAACCACCGATGGAGCGCGAACTGTGTCGCGGGCAGGCAGCCTGATCAAATCGAGCCGAGCGGCTCCCGTGCCGTTCATTTCGTACGGTTTCGCGTTGGTGTTGGTAACCTGCACCGTCTGGTCGGTCGATGCAACGTCGCCCGCGCTGCCTTCCATGCAGGACGATTTCGGGCTCTCCGCGGCTGCCGCGGGGTTGATCGTTTCCTTCCTCTTTGTCGGGCGGTTGATTGGGAACTTCCCTGCGCCGCGCCTGCTCGATTCACTCGGCTCGCCGCGCACTGCCTCGATGGGCGGCGTGTTGGTGGCCGGGGCGTCGATCAATCTGTTCGCGCCAGCCGGCGCGGCGCGGCATCACCGAGTTGGGGCGCCAAGGGTGCTGGTTGTTTCTGTCGTTTTCGCGGGGATCGGAGCGGTCAGTGTCTTGCTGGCTCCATCGCTCTGGTGGCTGGCGATTCCGCTGATCTTCTACGGGGCTGGTATGGTTGGCTCGGTCAACTGCGCGGGTGATATCGTGCTGCAACGCGGGGGAGCGAGCGCCAGGGCAGTCGGCTCGCTGCGGCAGACGAGCGATCTCGGGCTCGTTGTCGGTCCGCTCCTGGCTGGCGTGATTACGGACGCGTTCAGCTATGACGCCGCGTTTCTCTTTCCCCGCGATCATGATCTGTGCGGCAGTGGTCGGCATTGCAGTTCCGGGGGGACTGGTCCCGCGGAACGCTCCGGAGGCGGTCTGATGCGTGTGGCGCTCATTTCCGATATTCATGGAAACACGGTGGCATTGGAGACCGTCCTCACTGCGATCGAACGAGATGCGCCAGACCAGATCGTTTGCCTCGGTGATGTGGCGGTGATGGGACCCGATCCGATCGGATCGATCGAGTTGCTGCGTTCGGTTGGCTGTCCGGTGATCATGGGTAACGCTGACACCGAGCTCTTCACCAACCTGTCGGAAGTCGCGGCCAGGGTCTCGAATCCGATCGTGCGCGATCTGATTCTCTGGACGCAATCACTGATGAGCGCCGATCAACGCGCCGTTGTGTCGGCGTTCGTGCCGACGCTCGAGCTCGATCTCGGGTCGGGTGTGCGCCTGCTCTGTTTTCACGGATCGCCGCGTTCGAACACGGAAATCATCGCAGCCGAGACTGGGCTGAATGCGCTGCGGGAGGCGATCGACGGTTCGACTGCCACGTTGCTGGCGGGCGGACATACTCACCATCAGCTGCTGCGTCGTTTCGACGGGCAATGGCTCATCAATCCTGGGAGTGTCGGACTCACCCATCGACGTACGCAGACCGATTGGGAAAGCGGCGCTCCTCCCTGGGCGGAGTATGGGGTAGTCACTGTGGAGCGCGGCACGATCGACGTCTCGCTGCGCGCGGTTCCGCTCGATCTGGAACGGGTGCGCGCCCAGGCAACCAGCGCCATGCCGCATCGAGCTGACTGGATTTCGACCTGGGGATTGCCAACCTCATAGGAACCAATTCACGCGAAAACTGCCAGCATCCATTGACCGTCTGATAGGCAAACAGAGACAATCAACCGAATGTTCCCTAACCTCTGGCGCCTTCGGGGGTTCGTCAAGCCCGCCAATTCGAGGTCTGCGATCGAATGAACAGCCGTTTCCTCAGCTATCTTCAGTATTTCGTCGGGACAACGCTGGTCAATATCGTTGGCCTTGCCATCCTGAACTGGATCATCGACGACTTCAGGATCGAAACATGGTGGGGATTGCTCGGCATGGCGTTGCTCATGTCGATCGTTCCCGGTGTGGCGGTTGCCATCGCGTTTCGGTTTGCGCGCCTGATTCACCCGATCGTCTTTCCGTTGATCGCCTTCGCGCTCTCGGCGATCCTGGTTTTCATCTCTCCCGACCTCCTCGACGCAATTGGTATCGATGGCGTTCACATCGTGGGATGGGAGACGGCGCTTTGGATAGCGCTCGGCATCACCTTCGTCGGAACCATCGTTGGAGCGATCTTCTCACTGAACGATGAGGTCGGATATGACCGCTTCGTTACCGACCAGCTCCGCAAGAGCTATGACAACATCAAGGTCACATCCGACAAGCCGGCGCTCCTGTTCATCGAGTTCGACGGGCTCTCCATCGACGTGCTGCAGCGCGCGGTGCGCGAAGGCTATATGCCCACGGTCAAGCGCTGGATGGATTCAGGCCAGTATGTGCTGACTGGCTGGGAGCCGGATCTTTCCTCCCAGACGTCTGCGAGCCAGGCCGGCATCTTGCTGGGCAGCAACGAGAACATCCCCGCGTTCCGCTGGTGGGACAAGACGCGTGGGCAGCTGATGGTCTCGAGCTCGATGCATACCGCCGCCGCGCTGGAGGATGAGCTTTCGTCTGGAGACGGACTGCTGGTGCACGAGGGAGGGAGCCGCTTCAACGTCTTCTCCGGCGATGCGGCCGACTCCGTGGCTACATTCAGCAAGGTGTCTACCTCCAAGTTGGGCAAGAACGCGTCATATCTGGCGTATCTGGCCAATCCGTATCTCTTGCCACGCACCCTGGGACTCTTCATCGCCGATTGCGGACGCGAAGTCATCGAAAGCTTCAAGCAGCGCCGCGCGAACGAGATTCCCCGCGGGCATCGCAAGTTCAAATATGTGCTGACCCGCGCGGCCACCACTACGGTGATGCTGGAAGGCGGACGCTTCGTGGCGACCGCGGACATCATGCAGGGACTCCCATCGGCCTATTACACGTTCTTCAGCTATGACGAAGTGGCGCACCATTCCAATATCCGAAGCACGGATGGTCTGAAAGTACTCCACGTGATGGACCGCATGCTGGCCGGTCTGGAACGCGCGGCTCAGGATGCGCCGCGGCCGGTGCATCTCTTCCTGCTCAGCGATCATGGTCAGAGTCAGGGACAAACCTTCTTGCAGCGTTTTGGCAAGTCCCTCGAGGATCTGGTGCAGGAGCTCATTGGGGAAGATGCCAACATCAAGGCGATTCTCGATTCGCAAGAGGCGATGGGCAACATCAATATGGCAGTGACCCAGGCCGTCAAGGGAGATAGCCGTACTTCGGCATTGACCGCTCGCATGCTCAAAGGCAAGTCGGACAACGGCTCCGTTCATCTCGGCGCCTACAAGGAAAAGGACAAGGCGGTCGAATCGACGACACAGCAGGGCGAGGTCGACGTGGTCGTGCTCGCGTCCGGAAACCTCGGGTTGATCTCGTTTCCGAAGCATCCCCAGCGTCTGACTGCCGAAGAGATCGCCGAGCTCTATCCCAATCTGGTCCCCGGTTTGATGACGCATCCAGGCATTAGCTTTGTGCTGGCGAATTCGAGTGTCGATGGCGGCGTCGTCTTTGGCCCGAAGGGGGTCTACTACCTCGACAACGACACGTTCGCAGGCGAGAACCCGCTGGCTAACTTCGGACCCTTCGCGCCCGAGCATTTGCGTCGCGCGAACAGCTTCTCGAACGCGCCAGATCTCTATGTGAACAGCATGTTCGATCCCGACACTGAGGAGGTTGCCGCGTTCGAAGAACTCGTCGGCAACCATGGCGGCCTGGGCGGCCCGCAACAACGGCCGTTCATCCTGCACCCGGCGATCTACGCCGCGCCGACCGATCCGATCGTGGGAGCAGGTCACCTGAGCAAGATCATGAAGGGGTGGATCGACCAGGCGCAAGGTCCGTTCCCGGCGCTGCCACCAGCTGTGGAATCGGCGCCTTCGACCGCGGCGGCGGACTAGCCCATGGAAACCGACGAGAGTCTTGGTTCTGAGGGCGAGCGTCCATTCGAGGAGCCAGTCACCGAATACGACCGCATCATGGCGCGTTTCAAGGCGAGTGTGCGGCGCTTGCCCCGGTACGGCCGGCTTGCGGCGAATATGTTGCGAGACGATCGCGTTCCGTTGGAGGCGCGAAGCGCGCTTGTGGCGGGTGGCGCCTATGTCATTTCGCCGATCGACCTGATTCCCGGCTTCATTCCGGTGCTTGGTCAGCTCGACGACTTGCTCGTGGCGCTGCTGGGCTTGCGGTTCGCGCTGGCGCAGTCGCCCGTAGAGGTGCGAGAAGAGCATCTGGAGCGCGCTGGATTGCGCGACGAGGACTTCGCCGAAGACCTGCGCACCGTACGCGACACGTCGATCTACCTCGTCAAATCCGGGGCGCGCCGGACCGCGCGTGGGGTGGGACGGGCGGTCCGCTCGGCCGGTGGGCGTTTGCGCCGCAGGATCGACCACGGGGAAGCATCGGTCTGACAATCTGAAGAGATTGTGAAATGGTTGTGTATACTGGGTTCGATGGGCTATATCGGACGTGCAAAGCCCATCTCCCAATGCTGGCTGAAGGTGCGGAGCGAATGTGATCGGCGAGTTCGCCGATTATGACAGCACCGCATAACGTACGTGATTTCACCCGAAATCCAGGCAGCTTTCGGCAGAGTTGCGGGAGCGCACGGACACGGGAAGGTGTCAACTATGAGCCGCGGCCGGCGCGGGCTCTTCGTGGTCGAAGAGCCGGTGGAGGACTCGGGTCAGTTCGGTTGCCCCATGCTTGCCAGGTGTCGTTCGAATCCTATCGATCCCGACCAGCCGTCGTGGCGATGCAATATCGGCTGGGCGATTCACGGGGCCGGGGATGCGGCGAACTGTCAGGCGACCGAGTCAGTAGCTGATTGCTGGAAAGTCCATCCAGAACGACTCCCGATCGTCGAGATCGAGACCGTGATGCTGATCGAATCTAAGGCCACTGCTGATTAGGGCATTCGAACGAAGCCAGAATCTCTCGAATAGCACCCGTCCCGGTCTACTGGGGCGGGTGTTTGGTGTTTTGAGGGAACGGGCGGAGGAAGAGGCAATGGGCAACAGGCAAAGGGCAATGGGCAAGAGATAGAGGGGTAATCGGCGGAGGGGAGATCTGATACGGAATCAGACCTGACTCACAGGGGCGGCACACCGTCTGTCCGCGAAATCCCACCGTTGAAACGCTGGGCTATACCCCTCGGCAACACCCGGATTTCGTATACGGGAGGCTCGGCAAAGCAACGCTGCGAAGTTCAGCTTTTCACTTTTGCCTATTGCCTGTTGCCTTCTAGATCCGCCTCGATTCCGCCTGGACTTGCGCTTCCGACTGCGGGGCGTAGGCCTTGATGTATCGCTCGACTTCGGCCGGGGTTTGGGTGCGCAAATCGACCGCCGGGTACTTTGAATTCGAGGGAAGGTAGAGGTGGAAGGTGGAGACGACCGGCTCGATGCGCTCGGCTTCCGCCCACCAGTTGTAGAGCTTGGGCAGCCAATCGAAGCTCTCGGCGTTGACACGCCACAGCGCGACACCAGCGCCGCGCTCATAGGTCAGCGCTTCTCCGAAGTAGACCGTCGCCTTGGGGTCGGCTTCGATGATGCGAAGGACATCTTCGTAATGCCGGGGAGAACCCTTGAGCGAGAAGCGATAGCCGTCGACCTTCTTCGGCACGGGCTTCTTGCGGTTCACAGTCCACCAGGGTTGTCCCGGATTGATCTTCTGCCGGCTGAAAATGCCCATCTCTTCCCTCGGACGTGCTGAATTCGACCGGCAACTGGCCGGACGCGCATCGTGCAGATTCTACCCGATCGAGTGGGCTTCATCCCTGGCCGGTATGTCGTTCACCGGCAGATGCGGGGGAACGCCATGCAGCACAGAGCGCAACGCGCCGGTGGTCACCAGCGCGACGGGGCCGCCGAGCCCAACCACCAGGCCGGCAAGCGCGACGGTGAGCGGTGGTCCGAGCACATCGGTGATCTGGCCGATGACGGCAAAGGAGACGAGCGCCGACGCTGCAATCACCCCTCCCCAGATGGCGTAGACCCGTCCCCGCATCTCGTCGGCGGTCCATTCGGCCATGTATGCCTGCATGGCGATCACGGCCCACGCGTCGGCCAGCCCAAAGAGAAATGCAAGCAGATAGAGCACAGGAATCGGCGGTTCGAGCACGGCCGGAACCATGATGAGTGGCCCGAGATAGCCAAGGAAAAGCATGTTCGCGCGTCCGGTACGCCGTTCCAGCCGGCTGGCGGTGAGCGCGCCGATCACGGCGCCAGTGCTCATCGCAACGGCCAGCAAACCATAGAGGAAGTCGGCGCGGTTCCCAAGATCGAGCGTTTCCTCGAAGTAGACGACCAGGGTGATCGACAGCACTCCGAAGATCAGCGACCAGAGACCTTCCGTGATGCACACGCCGCGGAGGATCGGAGTGGTCCAAATCGTGTGAAATCCCTGGCGCATCTCGTGGGTCGAGTTGCGCGCGATCACGCCGAACCGACTGCGCGAACCCCGGTCGCCCGCTGGGAGCACCAGGCGCCAGATCCAGGCAATGGCGATGGCGTAGCAGATCGCTTGCAGGACAAACGGCGGACGGGGCCCGGCAATTCCTACGATCGCGGCACCGAGCGCCGGGCCGACGATGCGCGTGATGGCGCCGGTGACTTGCACGAACGAGAGCGACGGCACCAATGCGTCTGGTTCCACGATCGTCGGCAGTACGGCCAGGCTGGCTGGCATGGCGAAGGTCTGCCCAATCCCGAGCAAGACGGCGATGACACCGAGTTGGGAAGGTGTGTCGACGAATGGCACAAACGCGATGGATCCAGCACGAAGGGCATTCGCGACGAGCATGATGCCGCGGCGGTCGAGGTTGTCCGCCAGCACTCCGGCAAAGGGCGAGAGAATCGCGCGCGGCAGCATTTGCAAGACGAAGATGACGCTCATGAGCGCGGCAGAACTGGTCATGTCGTAGACCAGCAGCGGCAACGCCACCTGTCCGACGGATTCTCCCAATCCAGAGAAGAAGTTCCCGGCCCAGAGATTCTTGAATTGGGTGTTCCGCAGAACCTGTCGGTAGGAGTGCGTGGTCATCGGGTCCGGTCCCCTGGGTCCAGGGTGCAGGGAAGCACGCTCTCCCGCGATGGAACGCGGATGTGCTGCTCATCGCCAAACACGAAGGCGCTCGACTTGGACTGTGCTGGACGCTGGACCCTGGACACACGTCTCATACCGATTCCTCCAGGAGCACGCTCGCCGCAATCGGTTCTCGCCGGCTTCCAAGCAGGCAAGCGAATCCGCCAAGTGCGACGAGTCCGGCGGCCAACCACATCGTGGCGCGCAAGCCGAGATGCTCTCCGGTCCATGCGGCGATCAGCGATCCAACGATGACCGCCCCGACTTCCAGCACCCGAAACGATCCATTGATGCGTCCCAGCCAGGCGTCCGGCGCGAGTACCTGCCGTAAGGTGGTGCTGTGAATGTTGAAGATCGTTTCGGCGGGGTCGGATAGGAGCTGGGGTATGAGCAGGAGTACAACCGCGATCCAGTTCGCCGTATGGGCGAACGGAAGGAGCGCGTTTGCGGATGCGACGAAAAAGAGCAGGAACGACATGCGCAGCAGGTGGTGTCCGGCGCCATAGAGCCTACCGGAAACGAGCGCTGCCCCCAGCGAAGCGATTCCGCCAAAGGCGAAGATCATTCCCAGTGGCCCAGTTTCGAATCCGAGCGTGTCGACCACGAACAGAAAGAAGACCGTGGTCGTCATTCCGTGGCTCAGGCTGAGGAGCGCTTGCGCGATCGCCAACACGCGCATGACACCATCGTCACGCACGTAGCTGAAACCGGCGACTGCTTCTTCCACCAGCGACGTGTCGACCGCTTCGTCTCGTTCGATCTCCTCCGGCAGCTCGATCTTGCGGATCGCGGCTGCAGACAGGAGAAAGGTGACCGCATCGACCAGCAGGGCAAACGGCGCGGTGAAGATCTGCACCAACCAGCCGCCGATGGAAAACGAACCGAACTCCGCAACCGATTCGGTCGCGGTAAGCGTGCTGTTGCCTTCGATCAGCCGGTCACGGCCGACCAATCCCGGCAGGTAGCTCTGATAGGCGATATCGAACAGCATCGACAGGATGCTCAGCAAACCAGAGACGATCAAGAGGTGCCAGATTTGCAGGTGATCGGAGAGCGCCAGGACCGGCACCGTGAGGAGCACCGCGGCGCGCCCGAGGTCCGCGCCGATCATCACCGGTCTTCGTTTGCGCCGGTCGATCCACGCGCCCGCCACCAACCCCACGATGAAGCCTGGCAGCAGCGCGGCGATCCCAAGCGCTGCCATATCGAAGGGGGTGGCATCGAGCTCGATGACCGCCAGGAACGGAATGGCGATTCGGCTGATCAGCGAACCGAACACCGAAACCGTTTGCCCAAACCAGAGCTTCTGAAAATCCGGATCGCGTCGAACCGAGCTCGAACGTTTCATGTGGGCCTTCGCGTCGATCGCGCATGATTGGAACGGCAGCGGATCATACACCACGACATCGAGATCCGATGGGGAGCGGGCTGAGGGGTCCCGCTCCGTCGGATCTCGATGCCAGGTGAGGAGGAGGTTGGAGTCGTAGCCAGGGGGCAGATCCCTATGCGGCGAGCGGCTCCGCGTCAGTTGTCAGTGTGCGTGCCGGGAGGAGCTCGATTGGCTCCACCTGGGCCGGCCGCGCAATCCACTTGCGCGTTCCGGACTTGAGATAGACCTGCTTGGGCAGTTTGAACAGCATCGCGTCTGTCATGACCCGCATCATCAGGCGATTGCGCCGGATCGGTTCCGAAGCGAGATAGGCCACCGAACCAGCTCCCGGGATCGCGGCGACGAGCATGACCAGCGGTGAGTGAATCCCGAATTCGCGTTTCCACTCAGCGCGATCGATCTTGCGCCGCATCAGCAGCACGGTCGACCAGCCCAGGGCGCCTGCCACCAGCATGGGGCGAATGATGCTGCCGAACGGGAAGCGGAGCGGAATGCTCAGCAGAATGTGCCCTCCCAGGTACGGCATCATCTTCTGGAAGTCCGGCTGCGTGATCTGCTCGCGCAGCTTGATCGTCTCGTCGTCGCGCAGCCGCCCTTCGGTCTCCCAGCGGGTCACGCCGGCATCGATCCAGCTCAGTGCCTTCACGTTGCCGCCTTGCCAGAGGTCGCGGCCCTTGGCAATCGTTGCTTTGATGCCGAATCCACCGGCTGCAAAGGCGAACGCATGATTCCAGAAGCGAGTCTCCGATGCGTGCCACTTGGCGACTTGTGTTTCTGCGTCGTCGACCAGTGCCCGCAGCTCGGTCACCCAGTCCTCGCCCATGGCGGAAACCATGGCGGCTTCTTCGCGGGCAACGTAGTCCCGGAGAATGTCGAAGAAGATGTCATCGAAGAAGGGAACCATCTGCCGGCTGAACGCGCGCTTCCAGGTTTTCAGCGATGCGAGCGGCGAGACGAGTCCCGATTCCAGATCGACGATGCGGAAGCTTCCGTCCGCGGTTTGCAGCACGTTATCGACTGCACGCGGCTGGCGCGGATCGATCTGCCAGGTCGGGAATCCTGCGTCTTCGAACCGGCCGCGCAGATCGGTCAGGAAGGCTTTGGCCGCATCGCGGTCTTTGACCTCGGACGCCTGGACGAACTCGCTCACCAACGCCAGTCGGCCATTGATCTTGTCGACTCCAAGCACACCGGCGGTCAGCCGCTCACCGTACCAATACTCGGTCAGCATTCCGGCCAGGTTGCGGCGGTATGCCGCGGCCCAGAGCGCGTGCACATTGGAGATGTACGGGAACGGGGCTTGAAACGCGGCCCAGTACAACGCGCGAGGAAGCAAACCAGGAGCATAGACCTTGGCGACGGTCGAACCCTGGAAGAGCACGAGACTCGTGAGGGCGTGCGCGTGCGGGGTGGTCTCGTTGTGATCGAGCCACTGCGCCTTGATCAAGGGCAGCTTGTCCAGCGACTGGGTGCGCTCTGCGACTTCCGCGAGCACGATCGCCAGAACACCGCCCAGGAGCAGCGCGCCGAGCACGTCACTTGGCCAGTGGGCTCCCTGCCAGACGCGGCCGAACGCGCTGGACGCCACGATAACTACCGATCCGGTCTGGATCGCCAATCGAAGCGCGCGGTGCTCGATGCGGCGTGCCAGCAGGAAGACGAGCCCATAGAAGAGCATGGCGCCTTCGACATGGCCGCTTGGGAACGAGCGCTCCTCGAAGTTCAGGCTGGTGCGCTCCAACTCCGCCAGATGGGGGCGGGTGCGGGTGACCAGCAGTTCGCCGATGACCGTGTTGAGCACACCGCCGATCGGCATGAGGACCATTGCCAGCGCGGCGGACCAGATCCGTCGGGTGGCGAACGCCACCGTGGCCAACGCCCAGACCGCGATCGCCCCGGTCGAGCCGGTCAGCTGGCTGATGCGATCCAGATACTCCGCCAACCCGGGAAGGCCGACCGCCTGCACCCGTGTCATCAGCGGGAGATCGAAACCGGCCAATGGACGCACCATGGCGTCCAGGAGCACGATCGCGAAGAAGATGGACATCGCGACTGCCACATGCAGCCGCCTGATGCCAAGCGCGGGACGCTGGACAGCCCCACCGCGCATACGCATGAGATCCTGAACCATTACTGCCATAGGAACCTATCCTCACCAACTATCACGACGGACCATTACGGTTGGGCAGCTCACCTCACCATTACCGAGCCACCCGGTTTCGCTTATCCCTGACCTCCCGGCTCGACTATCGCCCGCTACCCGGGCGACCGGACCGTCAGTTCTGTATACACATTCTGCCGGCGGGACTACGTCATGACCATCGGTAAAATCACGTATTCGATGACGTAGCCGTTATGTAGCCGCCTCTCCATAGAGTTGCGTAGAGCCCGCTGCGGCTGCAGTATCCACGCGCACCCCACGCAGGTAGGACGCGACACAGTTTCCCCTGTGAAATCCCGGTCATCTGCCAAACACGCAGAAGCAGACCAAACCGCGCGGTCTGGTCTGCAGGCGTTTTGGAACGTAGCGCGCGCCTATCCGGCCAGAGCACGCTCACGAGCGCGAGCGAGCGATGCGATGCCTTCAGCGTTCAACGGATCGATGTTCGCGATGACATGATCGACCCCGGCCAGGCGGTAGGCGCGCAGTCCTTCGGCAATCTGCTCGACCGTGCCGGAGAGGACTTTGGCGGGATCGGGCTGCTCCTCAGGCGGTCCCAAGAGTTCGTCAAAGCGGATGGCGACCCCGGCCGTGAACTCGATCTCGCTGAAATCGCGGTCGATCGCATCACAGGCGGCTTTCAGGTTGTTGCGGTCAGTCTCGATCGAAGCAACATCGCCCCACCATGCCGTGTTGTAAGCGTCGGCATACTGCGCCACCAGGCTCATCATGCGCGGTTGTTTGCCAGCAATCAGCACGGGAATGCGCCGGGACGGTTTCGGCAACATGAGGCAGTTCGGCGCGGAAACGTACTCGCCAACGAAATCGACTGCGCCATCGTGCACCAGCGGGGCAATGATTTTGGTCGCTTCCTCGAACTGATCGACCTTGTGCGAGAAGTTCAGCCCAAAGGCGTCGAACTCGGCAGGGTGCCACCCGGCGCCGATACCGAGTGTCAGACGCTGGTTGCTGACTTCGTCGAGCGTGACCGCCATCTTGGCGGTCACCGCCGGGTTGCGAAAAGCGGTGCAGAGCACCAATGTGCCCAGTTCCACTCGATTGGTTGCCTCGGCCAGCGCCGATGCGATCGTCCAGCCTTCCCAAACACCCTGTGGCTGCTTCCCGGGAAAGTGATAGAGAAGATGATCGTAGATCCAAACGGAGTCGAGGCCAGACGCTTCCGCTTCCACGGCATGCGCGCGAATCTGCGCATAGGGCGGTGGAGCGCCAACAGCTTCATCTTCACCCAGCAAGAGAATCAATCCAATTTTCACGAATCCTCCTATCGATATCCGGGCATCGCTGTATACGTCATTGTTGGTCCATTCCAACGCTTTGGTATCCTACCCCGGCAGACGAGCAGGCGGACCAAGGCAAGCCCGCCCTGGTGACATTGCCAACGAAAGGCTCAAGGATGAGCGCTCCGACTCCGGTCCTCGAAGCGCGAGGCATCTCCAAATCGTTCGGCGCCGTGCGCGCTCTGGACGACGTCAACCTCTCGATCTTCCCGGGACAGATCGTTGCCTTGATCGGCGACAATGGCGCTGGCAAGAGCACGCTGATCAACTGCATGACCGGGGTTTTCCCGCAGGATTCGGGCGAGTTCCTTTTCCATGGCAAAGCCGTGACGATGCATTCACCGCAGGACGCCCGCAATCTTGGCATCGAAACGGTGTATCAAGACCTCGCTGTGGCGCCGCATCTCGATTCAGCTGCGAACATCTACCTCGGCCGCGAGGCGATGAAGTCCGGCATTCTGGGCAAACTCGGCTTCCTCGACAACAAGCTGATGATGGAGGAAACCGCCGGCGAACTGAAACGCCTGCGGGTGCGCATCCCCGATCCTCGCCGGCGCGTCTTCACGCTTTCCGGCGGTCAACGCCAAAGTGTCGCGGTCGCTCGTTCGGTGAAATGGGCGAGCAATGTCGTCATCATGGACGAACCGACTGCCGCATTGGGCGTGGCGCAATCGCAGATGGTGCTCGATCTGATGCGTGAGGTGCGCAACTCGGGCATTCCGGTCATTTTCATCAGCCACAATATGCCCCACGTTTTCGAGGTTGCCGACCGTATCGTGGTGCTTCGGCTGGGAACCGTTGTGACCGAGCTCGATCCGAAAATCGATACCATCGACCAGGCCGTTGGATGGATGACCGGATCGTTCTCCGAGTCGTCGAATGGAAACAGGGCAGCGTAAATGTCGCAACTCCAGGAGATTCAGAATCCCACGCCCGAACCGCTGCCCAAACTTTCGTTCCGCCAACAGCTCCAGGAACGGTTCGATTTCGCCTGGACCTATATCTTCGTTGTGCTGGTGGCGCTGATCGTGATCTTCACGCTCTGGCATGGCACGAAGTTCTTCGACCGGACGAACTTCCGCAATATCGCGCTCGACTCGTCTCAGCTGATGCTGCTGGCGATCGGCATGACCTTCGTCATCATCACCGCTGGCATCGATCTCTCCTGCAGCGCGGTTTTGGTCTTCTCGGCTGTGGTTGGCGCGAAGGTCATGTCGCGGCTCTCTGGCAGCCCGGAGCAGGTCAAGCAGTACGACTTTCCGAACCAGGATATTGGGATTCCCGTCGGCCTGGCTGCGGCGGTCTTGTGTGGGCTCGTTTGGGGGATCGTCAACGGAGTTCTGATCACCAAGCTTCGTCTTCCACCGTTCATCGTCACGCTTGGCACACTCGGAATGGCGATCGGGCTCGGCCAGATTATTTCGGGTGGCCAGACCGTTGCCTATGTTCCGATCGACGTTCAGACATGGGTGGGCGCTCGCCGTTTCTTCGGATGGTTGCCGTTACTGGTGGTCATCACGACTATCGTGGTCATCCTGGCGATGATCCTTTTGAGCATGACGAAGTTCGGTCGCTACACCTTCGCCATCGGGTCGAACCAGGCAGCGGCCAGACGCGCTGGTATCAACGTCGATCGGCATTTGATAAAGGTCTATGCGCTGAGTGGCACCATGGCCGGGATGGCCGGCGCATTCGAGGTGGCGCGCTTCGCAACAGCATCGACCGCTTCTCACTCGGCAGACAATCTGAACGCCGTTTCGGCGGTCGTCATTGGTGGCACCAGTCTCTTCGGAGGGATGGGCTCCATCGTTGGTTCGGTGATCGGGACCTTTATCCCGACCGTGTTGCGCAACGGTCTCATCATTGGTGGCATCAATCCATTCTGGCAGCAAGTGACGATTGGCGCGATTCTGATCGTGGCTGTCTATTTCGACCAGCGCCGGCGTAAAGCGTCGGAGCGGATGTAGGAGGCTCCTCGGCGCCGTAAGCCGAGGCCCGATTGTGTGTGCTTTGTGGCAACCGTAGCCACGTAGGCCAAGCTCTCGATGAAAGGAGTTCGCATGACCAAGCGGTCGGACATGTGTTTCAACCGGCGTGATCTGATGAAGGCCGGTGCGGCAACGGCAGCCGTGGCGGCGCTCGGTGGTCTCAACTACACCCCGGTGGGTGCGCAAGAGACCAAGAAAGTCACGTTGATCCAGGGGATCCAGAACGATCAGTTCTATATCTCCATGGCCTGCGGCGCCCAAAAAGCCGCTGACGAGCGCGGAATCGAACTCACGGTTCAGGCTGGTGAGAAGTGGGACCCTGCGATCCAGACCACGCTGCTCAACGCTGTGGTGCAGTCGGACCCGGATGCGATCCTGATCGCTCCGAACGACCGCGTCGCGATGATTTCACCGCTGAAGGATGCCAAGGATGCTGGCATTGCCATCATCACAGTCGACACCTTCATCGAGGATGACAGTGTGGCGCTCGCCAATGTTGCCTCGGACAATGTCCTCGGTGGGAGTATGGCCGCCGATGCGCTGGCCGAGTTGATCGGCGAAACTGGCAAGGTCTACGTCTCGAACACCATCGCGGGCACGTCGACTACCGACCAGCGCGCTCAGGGCTTCGAGGAGCAGATCGCTACGTACCCGAACATCGAGTACATCGGTCTCGACTACAACAACAACGACCCGACCACCGCCGCGTCGCAGACCAGCGCGCAGTTGCAGGCGCATCCGGACCTTGCCGGTATCTTCGGCACCAACCTGTTCAGCGCCCAGGGCGCTGCGGCGGCCGTGAAGGACGCCGGCAAGACGGGTGAGATCAAGATCGTCGGTTTCGATGCCGGTCCGCAGCAGGTGGCCGATCTCGAGGCTGGCGTGGTGGACGCGCTCATCGCGCAGCACCCGTACGACATCGGGTACCAGGCCGTGAATCTGGCCGCGGATTACCTGCTCGACGGCACCGAGCCGGCCGAGAAGGTCTACACCACTGGCTATTCAGTGGTCACCCGCGACAACATTGGTGATCCCGAGATCGCCCGCTACCTCTACGTCTCGGACTGCTCCGAAATCCCGGCGGACGCCGGCGCGTCGCCGGAAGCTTCTCCGGCCGCGTAATCGCGGGATACTTCACTACCTCTACGAGGCGGGTTCGCAAGAGCCCGCCTCGTTTGTGTTCGGCTGACGAGAATGAGGCTGTCTCTCCCCCAGAGTGATCATCAGGGAACCTGAAGCTCGTCCTTGATTTCGCGCTCGATGGTTGCACGGCCAGTCAGAAACACATCATTGAAACGATCAATGCGTCCCAGAGCCCTCGTTGCCATGGGACTCATCCAACCTATGGCCTCGACGATCTGAGCGTGGAGTTGGTCGATTGAGAATGCAACGGGTCGGTTCTGCCGTCGCTGAAATGTCATCCCTCTCAGTATCGGCTCGTGATGCATGACCCGATTGCGCAAGAGGCGGATGTCGTTGCATCGGTCGTGCACCGCATGTCGGGGGTTGGGAATTGCCGGAAGGTTCGGGAAAGCCGTGTAGAGAAGTGAAAACTTGTTGTCTGCCCAGAGCTGGCCGCAGCGTACGCAGCGAATCTCGCCGGTGAGATGCCGCGCTCAAGTTCAGCCAGAAACTGAGCTACCACGGTCCACTCCTTTTGTTCTCGAAGTCGAGAAATGGTATGATGCTGGCGTAGTCCCCAGGGTATCCATCACTCGTCTTCGGGCGATGCTGACGACCCTGGGGTTTTGCATAGTTCTCGGATCGTCCGACCGCTCAACGCCCCAGTCCACATCTGGACCGGGGCGTTTCGTGTCAATCGTCTGTACCAGTGAGATGAATCAGTACGTTGCGCGGCCGCCGGAGAGGTCGAAGACGGCGCCGGTGCTGAAGGAGAGGTCGTCCGAGGCGAGGAACGCGGCCAGGGCGGCGACTTCCTCAGGCTGACCGACGCGCCCCATGGGGATGCGGCTGGTCATGTAGTTGATGTGCTCATCGGTGAGCTGGGAAAGGATCTCGGTCGCGATCACCGCCGGGGTGATGGCGTTGACCAACACACCTTTGGTGGCGACTTCCTTGGCCAGCGCCTTGGTGAGTCCGATCACGCCCGACTTCGCGGCCGAATAGGGGACGGCGTTCGGATTGCCTTCCTTGCCGGCAATCGACGCGATGTTGACGATGCGGCCATACCCCTGATCGATCATACCGGTGACGAAGGTCTGGCATCCGAGAAAGACGCCGGTCAGATCGATATCGATGACCTGCTTCCACTCGTCGAACGAAAGTTCCCAGGTCGGCGCGGCGCGTCCGGCGATGCCGGCGTTGTTGACCAGAATGTCGAGTCCGCCGAAAGTGGCATCGACTTGCTGCTTCGCCGCTGCCCACGACTCAGGCGAGGTGACATCGAGCTTCACCGCAATCGCGCCGTTGCCGATGTTCGCCGCCGTTTCCTTGCCTTTCTCGATATCGAGGTCCGCAATGACCACCTTCGCGCCGTTGGCCGCCAGGCGAGTGGCGATTGCCGCGCCAATACCGCGCGCGCCACCAGTCACCAGCGCGCGTTTTCCGTCGAATTGCATCGTTTCGTTTCTCCATTCGAGTTCGGGTCGAACCCGCAAAAACCGTCTGTTGGGATCATGCCACAGCCGGCAATTCGGAATTAGCTGTTCGAGAAGATCGCGATCTCGCCGACGTCGAGTATCCGGACTTCGGAGGTTCCGCCGAGCTTGGCGAAGGTGGCCGCGAACTCCAGTGGATCGAGCGTGGCGCCCGGACCAAATTCCTCCGGTGTCCACATGTTGTAGTGCATGGGAATGACGACCTTCGGCTCGACATACCAGGTCAGCAGCGCGGCCTCGTGCGCGGTGAGATTGCCGCCGACGCCGTTGATCGGCACGATCATGACGTCGATGTTCTCATCTGCAAGCGGCCGGAGCCGGGCATCGTATTCGGTATCGGCCACATCCCAGATCTTCAACCCATCGACTTCGAGGAGATAGCCCACGGCTTCCGGTGCGGGAGCGGTCGGCGTTTCGTGTCGCGCGAAGGTTGCCAGCACGTCGATCTCACCAAAGGTTCTTCGCTCGCCCTCGTCGATACCCACCACCTTCTCGACCGGCCAGCCCCAAACGGGAGCGCGCGACGCACAGGTAATCGGTCCAGCGAATGTCCCGGTCGCGCCGCTCGCTGCCCAGTGCTTCACCAACGGCACGTCGAAATGATCTTCATGCCAATGAGAGATCAGGAGAAGGTCGGGTTGCAGCATGTCGGGATCGATCGGCGAGGGGATCTGCCGCGCGAGACCCCATTGGGTCTCAGCCCAGTCAGTGAGATAGGGATCGATCATCACGATCGTGCCGGCCGAGGTCTTGAGCAGATACCCAGCCTGTCCCAGCCAGACGATGGCCACAGCGCCGTTGTCGACCTTCAGTTCCAGGATCTGTTGTTCCAGTGACATTCGCGTCTCGACTCCTGCGCAGTCATCCTGAACCAGGTAAAGGATCTCTTTTCCGTTGGAGCATCGCTTCGGCGCGACAGTCAGCTGGAGGGTGGCGGCGACGAGAGAGGTTCTTCGCTGCGCTCAGAATGACAATGGCCGCGCTTCCCCGTTGATCTAGCTGACGCCTTTCAAACCGATGAGCGCGCGCGCGTGATCCAGCTCGCCGAGGTGACGGATCCCGTGCTGGAAGATGACCGAATGCAACAGGACGGAGAGGGGAACTCCCTCGCCGTCCTGCACCACGCGCCCGACGAAGCTTGCCTGATAGTTGGCTGGCACACCTGGGTACTTCTCCGCTTCGAAGTCGGCATCCGGCAGTGACGCCAGAATCGATTCGGTGTGGGTGAAGACCGTGTGCTGGTAGTCATTCCAGGTCGCGGCGTTGCCGATGCTGGCGGTTTGCGCCTCTTCCACCTTGTCACCCCGGCGGATATCGAGCGGGTTTCCGCCGATGCGCTCCTGCCAGTTGCCCGCCTCCCAGAGGGTCGGCTCGTCGAGCACCGCCTGGCAGATGAGCCGGTCTTCGCCGCGCACATAGTGAAGCAGCGTGAAGGCAATCGGGAGCACGCCGTCGCGCTCCCGGTAGTTCATTTGCTCGACCGTCAGATCGTTGGTGGAGAGGGTCCAGAGCCGGTGAAGCTCCTTCACCTCGCGTAGGAAACGCTCGCGGCTGGAAACAGTCATGGGTTACTCCACGCGGTACTTGTCGAAGACGTCCTTGTTGATTTCGATGCCGAGACCGGGAGCCTTCGGAATGACGATGCAGCCGTTTTCATCGAGCTGGACGGCCGGATAGACCAGATCGGTGTTGAGAATGGAACCTTCTCCGGGGGCCGGTGTTTCCTGGAAGAGGCTGTTCGGGATCGACGCGTTGACGTGAATCGACGCGGCGCCCAGGATGCCGGTGCTGAAATGATGCGGCACACAAGGCTTGCGGTGCGCGTAGCAATAGGCGGCGATGCGCATCGTTTCGGTGATGCCGCCCACGCGGGCCACATCCGGCTGGATCACATCCAGGTTGGCGCGTTCCACCAGGTCGCGGAAGTCGCCGATGGTCTGCATCTGCTCACCGGCGGCAATGCGCACCGGCGACCGGTCGCACAACTCGCGGTAGCCGTCCCAGTCGTCTGGGTGCAGCGGCTCTTCGAGCCAGTAGATGTCGTAGTCGGAGAAGATCTTGGCTCGGCGCAGGGCGGTGGTGTGGTCCCATTCCGGTCCGCCCGAATCGTACGCCCACCCGACATCGAACATGATCGGCGCATCCGGGCCGACCGCGTTGCGCACGCCTTCGACATGAGCGCGGTCCGACTTCTCATGGAAACCGAAGTCCATCCAGCCGAACTTGAAGCGCGGTAGCCAGCTTCCTTGAAGCGCGCGGCTTTTTCCGCCGTCTCGACGCCGTCCTTGCCGAAGAGCGCCGAAGCGTAGGCGCGCACCTTGGCATCGGTCGATCCGCCGAGCAGGTCGCAGACGGGTTGACCGTAGGCTTTGCCCTTGATGTCCCAGAGGGCGATATCGACACCGGAAATGGCGTGGATCACCGCGCCGCGGCGGCCCATGTAGATGGTCGCCTGGTACATCTTGCGCCAGAGCCGTTCGATATCGAGTGGGTTCTCGCCAACCAGCACTTCCTTGAGGCCGACCATGACGGAGTGGGAGCGGGGCGCGTCGACGATCGCCTTGGCGACGTGCGGTTGCGATTCCGCCTCACCGATGCCGGTGATTCCCTCATCGGTGTGGACGAGCACGACCGCCACGTCCTGGGTGCCGCCAGATTTCCGAGATGCTCGGAATCTTCAACAGGCGACGCCGGAGACGCGATTTCACCGTCGTCTTCTTTGCGGCAACGACGTTCCAGCAGACCTTGCCCGAGCCTGCGACCAGCTTCGACCGTCAATGTGCGGCAATGGAAAACGGGCCGTGCGAGGATGCACGGCCCGTGAACGGAGCGCGACTGGCCGGGCTGGGACCAAGTCGGAGCTGGTTCCTGACGTTCGCCTACGAGCGTATGCGCGCGGACGCCCTGGCAGTGTCGCCCGTTACAGGTGTGGTGTGTTCTGCGACACATGCGGCCCCCTGTTGGGGAGCGGGAACCGCTTCAACCCCGCCCGGCCGAGATGTGGTGTCGCGTTGCGTCTTCGATCATCACGGTGATGACGCGATCGCGCAGGGCGGTGATACCCCAGGTGGCGTTCGAATTGCCGATATCGTGAGCGTTGTTCATATGCATCGAGCAATGACTCCATTTGCTTGCCGTGCCGTTCAGTGCAGCCCGGCTATTGGGGTGGACATGCCTTCGACTGTCAGGTGACCGATCATCCCCAGCGCCGCGTGCGGAACGCCGTCCGGCTCGTCCAGGAAGCACAGGAGGGTGTATTCGCCCGGTTCCAGGTTGGCCAGCACGAGATCGTCCGATTCGCCGGGAGCGATCGCGACTTGCCCGATGAAGTCGATCTGGGACTCATCCACTTCGCCGGCGATGGCTTGCTCGGCAGTTGCTCCGACTGGAAGTCGAACCACGATGATCTCGTGCGGCACGGCGCCTTCGTTGTGGCCTCGCAGCACGACGTACTGCGCGTTGTTCACCACATCCCGGTCGAGCTGGAACGCGAAGTCATCCAACCCCACCTCCACCACCTCCTGAGTTCCCTGCGGTTCCTCCGGGAGATAGACCTCCTCGTCGAACTTGATGTAGCCATCCTCTTCGATCACGAAAATGCGCGACCGGTAGTAGAGGTGGTCGCCGAAGAGATGCACGAACTCGGCGCTCAGGCGACCGTCGGAGTAGGTACGGACATCACCGAGCGAAAGAATCGTGATAGGAAGGTTGAATGCCTCGAGCCCGGCGACGACATCCGCTGGATTCGTCGTGCCAGCTTCGGCAATCATCCGGTCCGGCGTCAGCAGAGCGGCATATGCGGCGTAATCGCCCGCGTTGCGGCAGGCGACGAAGTTCTCGATGCCGGCGATGACCCGGGCGGTCGTTGCGGGATCGGCCGGCGTCGCCAACGTGGCATCGCCGTCTTCGGTAGCTGATGAAATGGGAGATGCGCTGGAGGCCGCTACGTTTGGCGCGGCACACGCGGCTGCCGCGAGACCTGTGTAGTGAGCGACGACCGTCACTTCGGCGAGTGCGATTGCAGCAAAGATCAATCCTGAGAAAACGATGCGAGCCATCGAGACAGCCCTCCTACTTATTTGGCCGTATTCGACGTGAGTTTCCGAACCATTAGGTGCTATTCCGCATAACGTGGGGGCTTGTGTTCCAGGCAGAATCCTGGATCAGGGGTGAGTGGGCGGAGCGCGTGGAACGATTTCGACCAACAGCCAGCTTTCCTGGAGCCGCCCTTGCGCAACCCGATCGATTCCGATGCCGCGCAGAACGGTTTGCTCACCCGTTGGTGGATGGCCGAGCAGCGGAGCCAGGTGCGTGCCGGTGATGGTGAATCGGCGAGTGACGCGGTCACCGCAGGTCAAGAGGTCGTCGAGATGAACCGTGAGATCGGGGAGCGCGTTCCGGAACATGGCAACAACGATGCGCGCACCTTCCGGACCGTAATAGTCGCCGTGCCCCAGATGTCCAACGTAGTCCGCAGCGACCAGTTCAGGTATCTGACGCGTCTCCCCTTTCCAACACGTTGCTCATGAAGCGCCGCACGACGAGTTCGGCGTTCGACGGGTCGGGCTGAATTCCGGTTCCCGCCGGATTCGTTTGCGCGTCCGATCGATTGCCGGGTTGTTCGTGGCTGCTCTCGAACGTGCATGCCGTTGGTTTCATCCGCGTACCCAATTGCCTCTATCGTGAGCATTGCGCTCCCGGCGAGCCGCCGGTCATGGATGCATGGTGCGCGGCGTGAAGATGACCGTCATCGGAGAGATGACGTAACGCCATTACCTATTTCGAGAGAGTGAGAAATCCAGCTACGTACGTGATGGATCGACCGTCGTCAGCGAGCGAATCTACTGGGAGAGCGGAGCGTCGTCGATCACGCCAAAACGGAGCGCGGTGGCGGCCGCTGCTCCCCGGGTGGGCACGTCCAGTTTGGCGAGAATATTGGCGACATGCACCTGCGCGGTTCGTGGGCTGATAAAGAGCGCATCGCCAATCTGCCGATCGCTCCTCCCCGCCACGAGCAGGCGGAGGACATCGAGCTCCCGCGCCGTCAGACCGAACTGGGAACGGGTGGCATGCGCTTGGGCAGTCTCATCCCAAATCGCTTCCTCCACAGCCTGCTCGATCGGCAGCGAGCGGCCGGCATTCCATGCGCTCTCGAACTTCTGCTCTCCCAACGCTACCCGGATCTTGGTGACCACAGCGTCATATCCGGAGCCGGACGCATGGCTCACGCTTGGTTCGTGTGGCATGCCAATCGTTTCCCGCAACGACTCGGCTGCCCCGAGTAGTCGGGCGGCTCGTTCGGGCTGATCCCCAGCGGCCGCCAGGGCGGCGCCGTCGAGCAAGATGAATGCAATAGTCACACGTTGTCCCAGTTTCCAGGCGGTTTCGAGACTCTCCTGGTACAGGGCACGTGCCGTCCGCAAGTCACCTCGCGCGCGCGCGACGCGGCTCATCAAATTGAGCGAGAACGTGAGCGCGACCCCAAACTGCTGGGCGCGAGCTCGCTCGACCGTCTGCCCGATCAATTCGGCGGCACGTTCGTCGTCGCCCATGCGGCGGGCGAGGGAGCCGAGATTGACCATGGCCATCGTCGCTCGGGTTTCGTCGCCCACCTGGTCACAAAGCGCAATCGCCGCTTCCAGATACTCGGGTCCTCGCTGAAAGTCGTTCTGCTCGTTTGCCAGATCTCCCAGGGCGTACAAGGCAATCGCTTCGCCGACCGGGTCGCCGATCAGGCGGCTCGTGGTCAATGCTTCCTGAACCTGAGCTTCATAGGCAAAGTCCCCCTGGTTGGATGCGAAGTGCCCGGCGATCCCAACCGCTCGTACCCGGAGACTGGGGGTACCACCCGGGAGCATGAGCGCATTGTCGAGCCATTGGCGCCCCTCACCAAGACCGCCGAACGTCATCCAATAGGTCCAGAGCTCCGACGAGAGGCGGAGCGCTTCGTCCGTTCGTTCTTGTTCGAGCAGCCAGTCCAGTGCAGACCGCAGGTTCGGAAACTCCGCGTCGATCCGCCGCGCCCACCGTTCCGCCGCTCCGTTCACCAGCATCGGCGCAGCCAATTCGACGAACTCCACACACCACATTGCATGCCGATTGCGAAGCTCGGCCGCATCGTCGCTTTCGGCCAGGAGTTCGGACGCATATTCGCGCACCGTTTCGAGCAGTCCGAAGCGCTCGATCTCTTGATCACCGTCGGGTTGATCGAGCACGCGCACCAGATTCTTGTCGACCAGGGAGAAGATGGCATCCAGCGGGTCGGCGCCCGTGCCGAGTGTGCCCTCGACCACGTACTCGTAGGCGTCGATCGTGAAGCCACCGGTGAAGACAGCCAAGCTGCGAAACCGGCGACGATCCGCCTCGTCGAGCAGTTCCACGCTCCAAGCAATCGCGTCTCGCAGCGATCGCTGGCGTTCAGGGGAGTCCTGCGGGCCTCCGGTGAGCAAGGCAAGTCGGTGCTCCAGCCGTGCAAGAATCGCATCGACCGACAGGACTTTGGCGCGCGCGGCGGCAAGCTCGATCGCGAGCGGCAGCATGTCCAGTTCCCGGCAGATTGCCACGATGACTGGTTCGTTCTCAACAGTGGCCGAAATGGACGGCCGCACTGCGCGGGCCCGCGCAACGAACAGTTCGATTGCCGCCGGCAGATCGAGTGGAGGCACCAGGTATTCCTGCTCGCCCGAAACACGTAGTGGCGCCCGGCTGGTGGCGAGCGCTTTCGTGCCGGGACACGATCGCAAGAGCATGGCCACGTCCGACCCGAACGGCAGGATTCGCTCAAGATTGTCGAGCACCAGCAGCAACTGGCGGTTCCCGATCGCAGTTGCCAGGCGATGCGCCAGCGGAGCTTCGCCATCTTCGAGCACCCCAAGCGTGCGGGCGAGCAGTGACAGCGCAAGCGCGCTGTCCGCAATCGGCGAAAAGTCGACAAACACCACTTCGTCGAAATCACTGGCAAGTTCGGCCGCGGCGCGGATTGCGAGGCGCGTCTTGCCGACCCCGCCAGGGCCAACCAGGGTCAACAGACGAAGGTCGGGTTGCTGAAACTGGCGCTGGATCTCGCGCAGGGCGAGTTCTCTGCCAACCAGCGGCGTCAGATCTGATGGCAGACGCTTTTGGACATCGAGGCCAAGGTCGAACTGGTGCGATCGCGGAAGTGCCACGGACCTGCTCTGTCGATGTGACGATGTCGATATTCCATGATGCGCTGCCGGTGGCCATGCGTCAATCGGCCGATTGAGAGCGAGCGGCGCAGCAGACGGCTTGACATGCGCGACTACTCGTGTAAGAGTAGTCGCATGTCAGCGATCAGATTGTTCATTCTTGGATCACTCGAACTACACGGGCCCATGCACGGGCATCAGCTCCGGCTGTTGGCCGAGGAGGAACACGTCGATACGTGGACCGATATCTCGGTCGGGAGTCTCTATGGCGCCATCAAGCGGTTGGCCACCGAAGGGTTGATCGAGGAACTGCGCGTCGAGCGGGAAGGCTCCTACCCACCGAGGCAGGTTTGGGGGATCACCCAGGAGGGCCGTGTGGCGGCGGGTGTGCTGCGTATGGCCGCCCTGCGCGAGATCGTGCTCAAACCGGATCCGTTCGACCTCGCGCTGTCTCGCCTGGACCCCGACCATCTGGACGACTTGCCGCGGCTGCTCGACGCGCGTCTGGCTGCGCTGCGCGCCATGCTGGCCGATCTGGAGGCGCACTATGCAGCTATCGAACGGTATCTGACCGAAGCGGAGAAGCTGGCCACCAACCATCGCGCGTATCGGCTGCGCGCCGAGATCGACTGGCATTCACTGCTGATCGATCGGCTGGCGATCGTTATCGAGGATGAGCGCGCGCGTACGACCGGGGACTCCCGATGACCGAATCGTCCATCCCGCGCAAGAGCTGGCTCGCGCTGACGGTTCTGCTCTCCGGGGCGTTCATGGCGTTGCTCGACACGACCATCGTCAATGTCGCGATCCCCACTATTCGGTCCGATCTGGCCGCATCGGAGGCGACGCTGTCGTGGATCATCTCAGGCTACGCGCTGGCGTTCGGGTTGATGCTCATTCCCGCTGGCCGCGTCGGTGACCGATTTGGACACAAATGGATCTTCATCACCGGTTTGACCATCTTCACCGCGAGCAGTCTGGCTTGCGGTTTGTCTCAGAGCAGCAATCAGCTCATCGCCGCGCGGGTGCTGCAGGGATTGGGCGGCGGTATCTTCTATACCGCCATCACGGCGCTGATCCAGCTCATGTTTGCGCCCCAGGTGCGCGGGCGGGCGTTCGCGGTGCAGGGCGCGGTCATCGGGTTGGCGACCGCGCTGGGTCCGCTGGTCGGCGGACTCATCATTCAGTTTGCGGGTGATGAGAACGGATGGCGCTGGATCTTTGGGGTCAACTTGCCCCTGGGTGTCGTTGCGATCGTAGCCGCGTTCCGTTTGCTGCCAGGCGGAGCGAACAGCGACAAGCTTGCGGCTGACCCCATCGGGCTGATCTTGCTTGCGTCGGGGTTGATCGCGCTCTTGGTGCCCCTCATCCTCGGAGAGGACGAAGGATGGCCTGCCTGGACGTTTCTTTCGCTCGCCGGTAGCGGTCTCTTGCTCACGCTGTTTGGCTTCTGGGAGGTGCGGTTGACACGGCATGGCGGCGTGCCGCTCGTGCCGCCGCGGCTCTTCCGGAGCGCGTCGTTTTCCGGAGGTACGCTGCTGGCGATGGTCTACTTCGCCGCGTTTACGAGCGTCTTCTTCACGCTCTCACTGCTCTGGCAGGCGGGACTGAACAACTCGGCGCTGCAAAGCGGGCTGCTCGTGATGCCGTTCGCGGTTGGCAGCATCTTTGGCGCGGCCGAGAGCGACAAGCTGGCGAATCGCTACGGCCGCGCGGCGCTCAATACGGGTCTCGGGTTTGTGCTTGGCGGGATGTCGGTCGTGCTCGGAATTCTCATGTGGGTGCAGCCGCTCGACTTGAGTCGCTGGTACTTCCTGCCGCCATTGTTCATTGCGGGGATCGGGAGCGGAATGTTCATCGCGCCAAACGCGCGCTTCATCGTGGCGATGGTTCCCAGAGCGGATGCGGGCGCGGCCAGCGGGGTGCTCGGGACCATGCAGCGCGTCGGCAGCGCGGTCGGGATCGCCATCATCGGCAGCGTTTTCTTCGGTACATTGCATTTCAGCGAAGGTCCCAATGCCGTCGCCGAAGCGTTCGACCATAGCGCAACCCGCGCAATGGAAGTCAGCGTCATCTTCTGTTTGGCGGCGTTTCTGCTGTCGTTTCTCTTGCCCAAACACCCTCCGCTCGGCCGCGAGGGCCCGCCCGCAGACGCGGGTTGAACCGGCCGGGTAGCGGAAGAACGACCGGTACCCGCATTTGCGTAGCCCGAAACTGATGGATGTGACGTGGAAACGAAACAGGACGCCGATTGCGGCGTCCTGTTCGCGCGTTCCCGAGGGAGAGGGCTCGACTACTGGGTATCGAGCACCGTGATGGAGAGATACGCCGGTGAACCGCCCTCGCGGCTACCGAGCGCCACTCCGTCACCATAGACGATGATGGTGACGGGGCCATCGGCGGTGATCCAACCGGTGAGGTCGATCGGCACGGCCACGCCGGCGTCGATCCAGGCGCCCGATGCGTCCGCGCCGCCCGGCGCGGAGTCCACCGTGAGCGAGTACTCGTCGATAGCGACGCCATTGGCGACGGCGATGCCCACTGAGCCACTGCCACTCACACCGGTCAGGTAGAGGACCGCGCTGGTCACCTGTCCATAGCCGATCTGGTCGGGATAGAAGGTGATGTAGGCCACCCCGCCTGCCTCGCCGCCGACTGGCAGCGAACCAATCACGTCGATCGCCACGGCCGTGCCGGGATCGAACGAGAGAAGGCTGGCGTCGGCGGCCGCATAGGCCTCGAATGTGCGCTCGACCAGTGGCAACGGGGTGGGATCGCAGGCATCGTCGATGCCGTCGGCATCGGAGTCCAGTCCGCTATCGGCGACCCCTGGACAGGCATCGACTACATCCGCGATACCGTCGCCGTCGGAGTCCGGAGGCACGGTCGCCGTTTCGGTTGGCGGAACGGGCGTTTCCGTCGGCGGAACCGGAGTCTCGGTCGGCGGCACTGGCGTCTCTGTGGCGGGCACTGGAGTTTCGGTCGGCGGAACCGCAGTTTCCGTTGGAGCCAGCGGCGTGTCTGTGGCGGCCAACGTCGGTTCGCCGGTGGCGATCTCGCTTGGCGAAGCCTCGCTGGCTGGCGATTCCGGCGTGGATGTCGGTGTAGCGGTTGCAGTGCCGGTGGCATTCAGCTGGCTCGTCGAACCGACCGGCTCTTCGCCACCCACTGAACCGTTGACCACAGCGCCGGTAACAAGACCCAGGAAATCACCAGCGACCCAGCCATTTGCACGGCCGCTGACTTGGAGCTGGTACCAGGTCATGCCTCCAGACGCGGCCGGTCCGCCGATCACCAACGCCTGCGTGCCGGTTGGCAGCGTGCCGATGATGGAGCCCGAGGTGCCCGGTGTGCTGCGGTAGTTCAACGGCCCATCCGCGACGCGCACAGTGTCCCCTGCGATGAAGACGCCTGCGGCCCGCGTACCAGTCGCTTGAGACGTTGCAGTCCGCTCGGGTGTGCGGGTGATGGTGGCAGTGCGGCTCGGCGTCCGGCTCACGGTCGCCACGCCGGTGGGCGTATTGACTCGCGTCCCGGTGGAGGTCAGGTAGCTGGTCGATATCCAGCCAACCAGCGATCCGGAGCTGACTCGCAGCCAGGTATGGCCATTGGCAGTTGCGGTATCGCCCAACGACGTGACGACCGCGCCGCTTGGCAACGTGGTGAGGATCCGTCCGGAGGTCGATGGCGCGGAGCGCATATTGACCCGGACATCGACGCGATAGAGCGATCCGGACGTCGATGTGACGCCGGGTGAGATCGTGGTTGGGGTGCGCGTCGCGGATGCGACACTGGTCGGTGTGGAATTGGTTCCGCCGGTTGCAGCGATATAGGTGGTCGCGATCCAGCCGGTCAACGATCCCGTGCTGACGCGCAGCCAGGTGTACCCATTCGCGTCCACAGAGTTTCCCATCGATGTCAGCACGGTCCCGCTTGGCAACGTGCTCATGATGGCGCCGGACGTCGACGGCGCCTGGCGGAGATTGACGCGCGTGGTGGTGCGGTAGAGGCGTCCCGAGCTCGCGGTGGCCCCAGTGGTGACGGATCGGGTGACAGACGCCGTGGGTGTGCGCGTCGATGTCGCTGCTCTGGTCGCAGTGCGCGTTGCGGTCGGCGCCGACCCTGTCTTGGTCAGATATTCGGCGGCCACCCAGCCTGCCTGACCTCCGCTGGTGCGGACATTCGCCCATTCCAGCCCGTCAGCGGTCTGCGAGTTGCCGATGATGACGCCGGTGGTTCCGACCGAGAGCGTGCCGATGATGCCACCGGAATAGCCCGGCGCTGCGCGGAAGTTGACGAAGGTGTTGACCTGGAAGCTGTCGCCGACTGCCCAGGTTCCACTGGTGGTTGTGCCGGTGCGCGACGGTGTGGCGGTGGGGGTGCGCGTTCCCGGGGTGACCGTGCGTGTGGGTGTCGTGCTGCCGGTCGTCGAGCCGCCACTACGCATGTACTGACCTGCCACCCAGCCGGTGGTTCCATCGCCAAGACGGATTTGGTACCAATCGAAGTTATCGACCCGGTTGGGACCCTGGAGCACCACTCCGCTGGTGTTCATCGTCAGAACCCGGATGATCGAGGTCGAAAGACCGGGGTTGTTGCGCATGTTCAGCGTGTCGGAATCGACGCTAATGGTCGAGCCGATGGCAAAGGTGACCGTGGGGGCGGTGGTTGGCGTTGGCAGCGGAGCCGGAGTCCAGTCTGTGCCGCCGGGTGTCGTGCCGATGAGCGCGGTCGCGTGATTGACGAACATTTGCATGTAGGAGTTCGTCGTCGTGCCAGTCACATCGGTGCCATAGCCGAAATAGGCCCCGGCCACTTCGGTCCAGTTTTGTGAGTTGATGTAGATGGACTTGTTGACCATCTCGGTGCCGCCGGCCAGCACCTGGTTGTAGCTGTTGTTGCACATCCAGGTGACGCTCTTCATGTACTCAGGCACAGAAGAAGTCGGTCCGACTTGCATGAGACCGAAGAAGTAGCCATACGCCGTGAGCGGAGAGCGGGCATTGAGCATGCCGCGCGATTCGATCCACATGATGGCCTTGAGCACATTGGCTGGCACGCCAGTCGAATTCGAAACGCTCAGAATGTCGCTGTTCCACCGGTGCAAATCGGCATAGGTCCAGGTCATGCCAGTCGAATCGCCGGTATTGCATGGGAAAGGCGTGGCAGTTGGTGGAACGTTGGTCGGTACTCTGGTGGGAGTGCGCGTTGCAGTCTGCGCGGCCGTCTCGGAGACATCGAGTATCGGCGTGAGTGTCAGGCAGGCAACCGTCAAAATGGCAATTGGAATGGAGAACGAACGAGATCGGAAGCGGCGGCGTTCCGCGGCGACGCGGCTCAGCACCCGCGCGGCACGACCGGAAACAACGCCTGTATGCGTACGTTTCGAAGCCACGAATTCCCCCCAGCTCGACGGCATGCCGCTGCAATAGGCAAACCGTTGATTCATCCCTGTCCGAGTCTACGTAACGAAACGCAAACCGGATTCCCAGGAATGGAGTTTTGTGCCCTACGGTCACATCCAAATCGAGCGAAATCGCCCCAATTTGGCAGGATCGACGCAGGGGACAAGGGGGATGGTAGCCCAAGCGCGGGGTTTGGGGCAATCACGAGTTGCGGCAAATGGGGGAGCGAGTTCGCCGAATTCGGCCATTTGGCTCAGCGTTTGGAAGGACGGGGGGGTGGAGAATTCACTGACTCCGCACCCCCGGTTCCCGCGACCTAGTCGTATCGCTTGAAGAGCGCCACCGCGTTCTGGCCGCCGAATCCAAAGCCGTTGACCAGCGCCACATCGACCTGCATCTCGCGCGCGACATTCGGCACGTAGTCGAGATCGCACTTGGGGTCGGGGTCGGTCAGGTTGATGGTCGGAGGGACGATCCCATCGCGAATGGCGTAGACGCAGGCGATGGCCGAAATGCCACCAGCCGCGCCGAGCAGATGCCCGACCATCGACTTGTTGGCCGAGGCGGCCAGCTTGTAGGCATGGTCTCCAAATGCGGTCTTGATGGCATCGGTTTCCGCAATGTCTCCCACGCTGGTGGAGGTGGCATGCGCGGCGATGTAATCCACATCTTCCGGTTGCAGACCAGCGCGCTGCACGGCCAGGGTCATGGCTCTGGCGGCATGCTTGCCATTGGGATCGGGCGCCGTAATGTGGAAAGCGTCCGAGGTGAAGGCGCCTCCCGTGAGCTCGGCGATGATGTTTGCCCCTCGGTTCAGCGCGTGCTCTTCCGACTCCACAATCAGCAATCCGCACCCTTCGGAAAAGACAAAACCGTCACGCCCGCTGTCGAACGGCCGGCTGGCTCCTTCTGGATCGTCGTTGCGTTTCGAAAGCGCGCCCATGTTCGCCATGGCGGTGACGGACGTGCGCCGCAGGCCCGATTCCGCCCCGCCAGCGATGATGATGTCCGCTTCGTCACGCTGGATCATCTGCGCTGCCTGGACGAAGGCTTGCACTCCGGAGGCACACGCCGCCGACGATGTCACGGTGGGGCCATGGATGCCGAACGCCATCGAGATCTGGCAACTGGCCATGTTCGGCGCGAAGAGCGCGATGGTCAGCGGGTGCACCCATTTCGGGCCCTTCTCGACCATGGCCTCGACATTCGACTCCATGATCGGAATGCCGCCGCCGCCGCTGTTCATGATGACGCCGACCCGTTCGCTGTTCTCAGGATCGATGGTGTAGCCCGCATCTTTCAGCGCTTCGGTGGCGGAAGCGACCGAGAAGTGCGAGAAGCGGTCCATGCGTTTGGCCAGCTTGGCGTCGATATAGTCTTTCGGATCGAAGTTGCGGACCTCGCCGCCGATGCGGACCTCGAGATCGGAGACATCGAAGCCCTCGATCTCCGCAATGCCCGACTTGCCGGCGAGCAGCCCTTCCCAAAGGGTGGGGGCTCCGATGCCGAGTGGGGAAACAGCTCCTGCGCCGGTCACGACCACTCGCTTCACGTGCTACTCCTCGATTGGAATCCCGGGCGGAGGGCGGTTTGCCATTGGATCGGCCCAGGAATATTTCGACATGCGTACGAACTGGCGATAAAGCGGCCAGTCAACGCGCTAGTGTACGGGAAAGATGCCTTCGGTCGTAGGTGATCAGCAAATGCGCGCCATTGTGCTTCCCAGGTTCGTGTGCCATACATTCTCCGTTGGAAGTCCCGCGCCGTCGCGCAGTCACAGGAGCAACCCATGTCCGCCGCCTCTCATGTCTCGTCTCTGCCGGGTCTCGCCTCGTTCGAACGGTATCCGCTGACCTTTGGCCCGAGCCCGGTCCACAAACTCCAACGGCTCAGCGACCACCTTGGCGGCGCGCAAATCTGGGCCAAGCGGGAAGACTGCAATTGCGGACTGGCGTTCGGTGGGAACAAGGTGCGCAAGCTCGAATACATCGTTCCGGATGTGCTTGCCTCGGGGGCGGACACGCTCGTTTCGATTGGCGGGTATCAGTCCAATCACACTCGACAGGTGGCTGCGGTGGCTGCCCATCTCGGCCTGAAGGCGCGGCTCGTGCAGGAACGGTGGGTCGACTGGAGCGATCCCGGCAACGACCGGGTGGGCAATATCGAGCTCTCGCGCATCATGGGCGCCGATGTCCGGCTCGATCCCGGCGGGTTCGATATCGGGATCCGTTCCAGCTGGGAAGCAGCGCTGGCCGAAGTCGAGGCCAATGGCGGCAAGCCGTACCCCATTCCTGCGGGCGCTTCGGTGCACCCGCTGGGAGGGCTCGGATTTGCCAATTGGGCGCTCGAAGTCGTTGCGCAGGAACAGGAACTGGGAGTCTTCTTCGACACGATTGTCGTTTGCACGGTTACGGGTTCGACGCACGCTGGCATGATCGCGGGATTTGCCGCGCTCGAGGACGCCGGTGGGGTTCCGCGAAGGGTGATTGGCATCGACGCATCGGCCACGTTGCCCAAGACCATCGAACAGGTGACCCGCATTGCGAACGACACTGCCAAGCTGATCGGGCTCGGCCGCGCGATCCGCGATGACGAGATCGTCATCCTCCCTGGTTGGGAAGGGCCCGCCTACGGAATCCCCGACCGGAGCACGGTCGACGCCATCACCACGTTGGGCCGGTTGGAAGGCGTGATTGTCGATCCGGTTTATGAAGGCAAGTCGATGGCCGGGCTGATCGATCTGGTCCAGGATGGACGCATCGACCGGGATTCGACCGTGCTGTATGCGCACCTTGGCGGCCAGCTCGCGCTCAATGTCTACCCGGAGATTTTCGAACCAGGATGGACAAACTAGCGGCTGCTCAACGTCGGAATCCCGAGACCCAGGCCGGCCATGTTGATCGTCTGCGCGTCCGGGACGATACGCTTGATCAGACCTGAGAGCACTGTCCCCGGTCCGATCTCGATAAACGACGTGATTCCGGCGTCCGCGATGGTTTGCATCGAACCGGTCCAGTCGACCGGGCGTTCCATTTGCAAGTCGAGTTCCGCGTAGAGTCCGCCCGTGGTGTAGATCGGTTGCGCGGTGGTATTGCCGATCACCATGCCGCTTGGCTTTTCCGGGAACTCGGGCAACGTCAACGCGGCGTCCTGTAGGAGTTTTTGGAACTCGGCGTTGGCGTTCGCCATCAGCGGTGAATGAGAGGCGATGCTGACGTTCAGCCGCGCCACCCGGCGGGCGCCTTTACCTTTGGCCAGCTCCATCGCCGCTTCGAGCGCGCCGACCTCACCGGAAATGACCGTTTGCCCCGGACAGTTGCGATTGGCCGGCACCACGATCCCGTCAGCCGACGCTACGCGGCAGACCTCCGCGATTGCTTCATCGTCCAATCCCAGCACCGCGGCCATGCCACCGGGATTGTCCTCGCCAGCCTGCTTCATCAGACGACCACGTTCACGCACCAGCGAAAGGGCGGTCGGGAATTGCATGATCCCCGCCGCCACCAGCGCGGTGAACTCGCCGAGGGAGTGCCCGGCCACATAGTCGGGCGCCAGGGTCACGCCCGCTTGTTCGGCATTCTCGTTGAGGGCCGCCAGCGCAGCGATGCTCACCGCGAGAATGGCGGGTTGCGCGTTGACCGTATCTTCCAGCACCTCGGCCGGGCCGTTCTGAATCAGCTCGGTCAGGCCGAACCCAAGCGTGTCATCCGCCAGCGCCATCATGGCGCGCGCCATTTCGCTTGCGTCGAGCAACGGACCGGCCATCCCCACGAACTGGCTTCCCTGGCCGGGAAAGACGAAGGCATACGGCTGGGCTGGAATCGTCGGATCGGTCATCGGTGTCGTCCTCTCGCAGACGCTGCGCAATGGGTCGTTCTGGGCACATTATCCAGCACGCGGCGGTTGGCAGTTTGCGGTTGTCAGTTGTTAGTCGGCAGTTGTCAGTCGGCAGATGTTGACCGCAACCTGAGAGTCGTCAACATCACTGGACCCTGGACCCTGGACCCTGGACCCTGGACCCTGGACCCTGGACTCAGTCCCAGCCTAATGCAACCGCCGCAAGAAGGCTTGCAGGCGTTCGCTTTCCGGATGGTCGAGCACCTTGCGCGGCTCGCCTTGCTCGACCACCACGCCACCGTCCATGAAGACGATACGGTCGGCCACATCACGCGCAAAGCCCATTTCGTGTGTCACCACGATCATCGTCACACCGTGCGATTCGGCAAGGTCGGTCATGACCGCCAGCACTTCGCCGACCAGCTCCGGGTCGAGCGCGGAGGTGGCGGTCACCCTCTTAGGCTATCGATTGAATCTCCTGGCATTGTGGGGCGATCCAGATTGTCTGTCAACGCAGGCAAACTACCACGTGAATTGCTTACCATGCCGGAAGAGATGCCGAAGTGGTTCAGGAGCGAGGTCGACCGAACATGGACATCTACCAGAAACTCGGTGTGCAGCCAGTCATCAATTGCGCGACCACCTACACGCGGCTTGGCGGGTCGATCATGGCGCCACATGTAGCGCAGGCGATGGCCGATAGCGCAGGGGCTTTCGTCAACATCTTCGAACTGCAGGAGGCGGTTGGCAAACGCCTGGCGGAATTGACCGGGAACGAAGCTGCCTATGTCAGCAATGGCGCCGCAGCCGCGTTGGCGTTGGCGACCGCGGCTGCCGTGACCGGCGACGATGTTGCGCTCATGGCGCGGTTCCCGAACCGGCTCGATGGGCTGAAGAACCAGGTCGTCGTCCACCGCTACCAGCGCAATTGGTACGACATCGCAGTGCGCATGACCGGTGTGGAACTGGTGGAGATCGGTCACACATACGAGACCTATGAGTGGGAGCTCGATGATGCCATCAACGAGCGGACGGCGGCCGTGGTCTATTTCGCAGGAACGCACTTGAACCGCAACACGCTGCCGCTCGAGTTCGTGATCGAACGGGCGCACGCGCGTGGTGTGCCGGTGATCGTCGATGCCGCGGCGCAGATCCCGCCAGTCTCGAATCTCTGGCATTTCACACGGAATCTCGGCGCCGATGTTGCCATCTTCAGTGGGGGCAAGATGCTGCGCGGACCGCAGAACAGCGGGCTGGCGGTCGGAACTCCCAAAATGATCGAAGCGATGCGGCTCAACGGACCGCCGGTGCAGCGCATTGGCCGCGCGATGAAGATGTCCAAAGAAGCCATGATCGGGTTGCTGACCGCGGTCGAGACGTATCTGGAAGCCGACCATGTCGCTGAGGCGATGGAGTGGGACGCCGTCGTGTCGAGCTGGGATGCCGCATGGCAGCGGCTGGCGCCGCGTTGGCTGTCGATCAGGCGATCGGAGACCGGCGAGGCTGGGGAACCGATCCCGCGCATCCTCATGCAGGTTACGCTCGATGCGCCATTGACCCGTGACGATCTGATCGCCGATCTGCGCGCCGGAAAGCCGCCGATCGAGGTCGTGGCCGAAAACGAATCGACGATTGCCTTCAGTCCGCACATGTTGCAACCGGGAGAGGCGGAGATCGTGGAGCAGCGTGTCGCAGAATTGATCGCAAGCCACCTGCTCGCGCAGCCCTCTGGAGCCATTGCGGGGGACTAGGCTTTCGCTCGCAAACCTGCTACGATGTGTCCGTACATCCCCGACGTACGGTACGTCCCCCGCCAACCGACCGAAGAGCGTTTTTCGAGCTCATCTGCTTGTGCGGAGGGGGAAGCATGCGTATTCGATTTCTTGGAGCGGCGGCGCTCCTGACCGCAGTCCTCGGGATGATGGGGTATCTCCTGGGCGCGCCACAGGTGCTGGCGCAAACGGGGACTCCGGCGGCGCAGACCACGCCGCTCGCCGCGACGACGCCACAAACCGAAACGTCGGCCACGCCGTTGGCCGAAACGGCAGCGACGCCGGTGGCTGAGCCGGTGCGCGTGGTGACGCTGGTTGGCTGGTATCAGAATGCCGCCAACGGCGAGTTCATCGAAATTGGCCCGGTACAGACGACCGACCAGTTGGTGGCCGGTCCTGGCGACCCGACCAGCACGCTGACTGGCACTGCCGACCTGGAGAGCGAGGAGAACAACGGCCTCCCGTACATCGAATTGGGCGACACCATTCTTGTCGGCACCGAGATGTTCGAAGGCGATCCCGAATCGGTCTTCAACTGGATCTACTACCAGGGCGATCCGGCCCTGCGCCCAGCCACGTTGGTGATTCCGGTTACCGCAACGGCTGGACCGTATGAGGGCCGCTCTGGCACGATCACTTTCCTGTCACGTAGTTCACCGGGCAGCGGAATCGTGGTCATCATGCTCAATCCGGAGGCCGAGTAGGGTTTTCGGCGGACATCCGCGAATCTGACGCAGGCATGTGAACACGGGGCGGCCTGAGCCGCCCCGTGTTTCGTGCCATGCGTGCCGGATACGTGTCGACGCTTTCCCCCGGAGGCCTTCGCCAGATCGGTTCTTCAATGAAGCGTTACCTTGTTGCCCTCGCTGTGGCGAGGAGATCCCTCCACTCCGCCTCAGTCGGGATGACGACACTCGCACGGCAGACACGTATATCGGCGACCGTGCTAGACCGAGACTGCCTCAGGCAGTGGCGACATGATCGCGTCAGGGTCGAGCCGCTTGAGCATGTCGTAGCCGATTCGGGCGCGGCGCAAGCGTTCCCTGGTCAGGGCAATGGCGGTTGCTTCCAGGTGCGTTCCGGCCGGGTAGATGTTCGGCGCGTTGCGCAAACCAAATTTGAGATAGACCGGAGCGCAAACGCGCACCAGCTCTGCGATCTCGTAGTGGCGAATGAACCCACCGATATCGTCGGGAACCTCGACATAGATATCGAGCGGCATGGTGGTTGCCGCGCGGATGGCGGCCAAATGCGCCAGCGAGAGATCGGTTGGGGTATTGAACGTCGTCAAGCCAATGTCCTGCAGCAACCGTACCGAGGCCGGATTGGACGCGCCGAGCATGACCGAACCCTTGAGAATCAGGTCCTTCGGCAGCTCCCCGGCCTCCTTCATCTTGCCGAGCACGAGCAGGAGTCCTTCATCGGTGACGAGCACGCTGTTGATACCGTGCTCGAGCGCCCGCTTCACGTCTTCGACCGCATGGACGAGCTGGTCCGCGCCACGCGCTTTCGGTCCGACGATCTTGCCAGCAGTGGAATAGGCCATGGCGCCGGTATCCCAGCCGGCGCGAGGTCCGACGAACAGGCTGATCTCGATGCCGCGCTGGCGTCCGAGCGCGGCCATTTCGTCCAGTTCGTCATCGGTCAGCAGCATGACGCCGCTGCCCTGGCTTACCCGATGAATCGGCACCCCGTACTCGTCGGCATATTGGTAGACGGTGCGCAGCGCGTTCGGACCCTCGACTGAAGGAATCTCGATGCGCCACTGGCCGCCGTCGGGGAAGCGCTGATCGGACGATGGCAGATCGCGCAGATCGTGATCGGGCAGTCCCATGCTCCGCAAGAATGCCTGTGTGTCCCGAATTCCGTTCATCCAATCCCCCTCCAGTGCGTCCAGGCGACGACGATACCGTTCATCACAGCTTCCGCAAGGGTACCGGGAGTCGGGCCCGCTGTGGAGGGCGGCGGGGCGACGCGTGCAGACTGCTCATCCCTCCAAGTTGGCTCGTCGCTCGATCGCTCAACGGGCGCCTCCCAACCGGGAAAGCACCGAACGTGCCTGGTCCGCGATGGACTCCATGATCTCAGCCGCAGGAAGCACGTCGTGCATGACGCCGACGCTCTGACCAGCGTAGAGCACCATGCTTTCCAGGTCGCCTGTGGTCCGAGCTCCGGGGAAGTCGTCGTGGTAGCGCATGATGGGAATGCCGCGGCTGGTGTGCCCGATCACGTCTCCCTCCCCGGGGCCGCGGCCCGGTTCGGGGCGGCCGGCGTCTTCCCAGAGCTGAAGCGACTTGTTCGGCAACGTGCGCAATGGGGTGTTCGCTGGCCAGCCACCGCGGAAGAGCGTGGTATGGATCGTGTCGCTCGCGCCGGCGTCGATCAAGCGTCCCTGGTAGTCGGCGTGGGCATCCGCTTCTGATGAAAGAACGAAGCGGGTGCCGAGCCAGACGCCAGACGCGCCCAGGCAGAGCGCGGCGGCAAGCCCGCGGCCATCCCCAATGCCACCCGCGGCGAGCACGGGGGTGGGCGCAACGGCGTCGACCATTTCGGGAATGAGCGCCAGGAGACTCGTTTGCCCCTCGACGTGACCGGACGCTTCGTAGCCCTGTGCCACGATCACGTCCACACCCGCGTTCTTCGCTGCGATTGCTGCCGACGTGGAACCGACCATATGCACCAGGAGCGCGCCGGCGTCGTGAATCTGCTCGACCCAGGGAGACGGATCACCCCAGGAAAGCGAGATCACCGGGACCCCTTCCTCGAGCGCGATGGCCAGCCGGTCTCCGGGATCCCATGCAAGCACCAGGTTGATGCCGAACGGTCGGTTCGTGAGCGCCTTGGTCTGCTGGATCAGCTCGCGCGCCTCGTTGGGCGAGCGCCAGGTGAGCGAGAGCGTTCCAAGCCCTCCGGCGTTGCTCACGGCGGCGGCTAGTTCCGGCGTGGTCGCCGTACCGATCGGCGCCTGGGCGATGGGAAGGTCGATGCCGGCCAGGCTGGTGAAATCAGTGGCGAGCGATGTCATAGGTTTGCACCTCGAAGTCAGTGATCGAGCAGCCAGCGGATGCGCGAAAACGAAAGAACGTAGATCAGGGCCGCAAAGGTCCAAAGCGTCTCGGCGATCCAGCGATAGCCGGTCACCCAGAGTCCATAGCCGGCCAGGAGAAAGAGGCTGACTTCCAGTACGAGACGGACCGGTCCCGGTGTCGGGAATACGCCGGGTTTGCCTGCCGGTGGCATCCCGGGTGTGCGGAAGATGCCCCACAAGAGGATAGCCGCAGTGGCAAGTCCGGCGGCCAGGAGCCACCGGGTGACGCCGGATCCGGCCTGCCAGCCGATCCAGGCAAAGGATGCCCACATCCCGATTTCCAGGAGGAACATGAAGACATCGGGCAACGTCACGCTGTGCCCGGACGACGAGCTCCTGGAGGTCCCGATCAAAGGCTGCGCGTTCCCAGCCCGGCGTTCTTCATGTCGTTCAAGTGGTCGGTGACGTGATTTCCGAAGATGTTGGCGATCCGATCGAGCGTTTGCGGTCCCGCTTCGGGATGCTGAACGCTTTGTTCCCATGCCTCGTCAGGCAGCGCGCGCAGAATGGCGAGATTGACCGCGCGCAACGCGGCCAGCGCGTCCAGCAACAACTCGTCGGGGATCTCCGCTACCGGGATGCGCTCCTCGTAGAGATCCTGATCGAACGGCAGGATACTGCCGCCCGGATTGGCAATGGCGGTACGCATTCGGGTAGAGAAAACGATCTCGGATTCGAGCAGGTGCTGCAGCAGCTGTCGCGGGCTCCAACCGCCGTCGATTGGCTGCATCCGCTTGTCTGCCGGCACATTGCGATAGACCATGACGAACTCGGTCATGGCGTTGTTCCAGTCGGCAAGTTGGGCGTAATGGCTGCTCATTCAAGATCCTTGCTCGTTTGATGCGCGAACTCTGCCGGTGGTCGTTTCAGCACGAGCGCCGCGTTCTGACCGCCAAGCCCGAATCCGTGCTTGGCCATGTATTCGAATTCATGCGGCCGCGCCGCGCCATGCACGACGTCGAGATTGACTTCGGGATCAGGGTTCTTGTAGTTGGCGGTCGGCGGAATCACCTGCTCGGCGATCGAGAGGATACCCATGGCAGTCTCGATCGCCCCAGCCCCGCCCATGCAATGCCCGATGTTGCCTTTCACAGACATCACCGGAATCGATGCGGTGTGTTCGCCATAGACATGATGGATCGCGCGGGCTTCGGCTACGTCTCCCGCGGGGGTCGAGGCGGCATGCGCCTGGATGTGCCCGATCTTGTCGGGAGTCACACCTGCGTCCGCCAATGCGGCCACGATGGCTCGGGCCGCGCCAATTCCTTCTGGCTGTGGCGCGATCGGATGGTAGGCATCGTTGCTGGAGGCAAAGCCGACGATCTCGGCAAACACTCGCGCGCCCCGCGCCATGGCGAAATCGTAGTCCTCCAGCACAAGCGCGCCGGCCCCTTCGCCGAGCGCGAAACCAGAGCGGGTAGCGTCGAAGGGACGCAGCGCCTCTTCGGGATGCTCGTTCGAGTCGGTCACCAGCGCGCGCATCGCCGAGAAGCCCGCGACGCCCATCGGATGCACGGTCGATTCAGAGGCTCCCGCCAGCATCAATGGCGCAATGCCGGACTGGACGACATGAAACGCCTCGCCAATGGCCTGCGTGCCTGTGGCGCAGGCTGTGGAAACCGTGTTACTCGGTCCTCCCATGCCAAAACGCCACTGCACGGTGTAGGACGCCATGTTGAGCGGGAACTTGACGTGCAGATGGGGAGACAGCTTGTCGTGTCCCCGGGTGTTGAAGGTGTCATAGGCAGGAAGCAGATCGTCATAGCATCCGCCAACACAGGTCCCGATGACCGAACCGCCGGGCAGCAGATCCATGAGCGGATTGCCCGCTTCATCGACCAGGCCGGCGGAAATGAGCGCGGCGCCGGCGGCCTCCATCAACCAGAGGCTGAACTGCGAGGTATTGCGCGCGGTCTTGGAGTCGAGGAAGCGTTGCGGGAGATCGTCCATTTCGAGATCGCCGCGCACCTGGCATGAGTAGTTGCCTTCCTGGAGATAGGGGATGCGCTTGATACCGCTTTTCCCCTTCAGGATGTTTTCCCATGACGCTTTCGCGGTGAGCCCCACTGCGCTCACTGCGCCCAATCCGGTGACAACGACCCGGCGCCGGGTACGGGCACGTTGGCCTCGCAGCCCGCTACCGCAGGTTCCACAGAAGAGTTGCGTTTCAGAGACCGGGGCGCCACAAACCGGGCACGAGGTCGGGGAAGTGAGATCGAACGTCATACGGTGTTCCTGAATGGTGTGCGAATACGGGCTGCAACTGGACGAATCCGCCGGTCAACCTGCCTGTAACGGACTCCGGCATGGGAAAATCTGGCCAAGTATAGCGGTCCCCTTCGAACATACGAGCGCCCGGCGCGGTTGGAAACCGTTCTCGCCGGGCGCTCGTTGCAAAGGAGTTCGCTGCCGAGGTGTTCGTCCTATGGTCGCGAACGATTCTTTCCATAAGACGGTGAGGCGTATTTGGGAGCGTTGCGCGGCAACTGCCGCTGCAACGGTACTGAGGTGAAAAAGAGGAGGAAAGAAGCAGAACGGGTGGCTAGGCCCGCTCAGTTGAATGCCTCCTGGTGCTCAATTGGGTGGTCCCCCTTTCGAAATTCGCACCCTGGTCGACCCCGAGTTTCCCCGGGTGCCCGGCAATCATCGGCGACGCTGCTGCAAACATGCCGCCGATCACTAGTGTAAACGCGAAACCAGGGCGAATGGTTTCATTTCTGTGCCAGCAAGGCGACGCGTACGTACGAAGCAAGGCGCCGGCTAGTCATCCACCAGGATGACACGTTCCCCGTCGATTCCGTGGAGGGCGGAACCGAGCTCGAAGGCCTCGTCGCGGCTCATAACGATTCGCACATTGGGCGCTCCGTCAGCCGGACCCAAATCGACCTGAACTTCGCTGTTGGAGAGCGATTTGACAACCACCGCCCCGATCTGGCGGACCGTCTCTTCCCCGTCGAACAGTTCGAGCTTCATGCCTTCACCCGCCTGCGCCAATTTGGATATTGCCTGGGGTGAAAGTATGCCCGAGCGCTGTGACTACGCGCGAGGCTCCGGGCTAGTCTGCTCGTTGCTCGATTGGGATTTCCCCGTCGTCCGGATCGTAATCCTCGTAGTCGGAGCCGTCATCTTCATCGAAGTCGACATAGCCGTCGTAGACCCCAACGGTGCTGGCATAGCGCAGAATGCGCGACTCGCCACCATCGGCGTACTTGCCGCCGTTCTTCTGCAGGTCCTCCATGGCATGCTCCAGCTCGGCCATCTCGTAGGCAGACAGCCGGTCACATGGAAGTGACGGACCCGCATCCTTGATCAGCCACTCGGTAGTGGAATCCTCGCTGCCCGATGCCTGATGCCCGGTGGGGGAGCAGATCTGGGTCTGGACCAAACCGGGCGGGATGCTCCAGTCGTGGGCCATCGGCTGGCCGTTTGGTCCGGACAGGTAGGACGAGAAGGTGGGGTCGCTATGCATCAGCTCCATCATCTGTTGCCAGATCGGACCGGCGCCCTGGATACCGTCGAGCTGGGGAAGCTCGATTTCCGCATCGCCGGATTGTGTTGTTTGCCCGGTCCAGACCCCGATCGCCACATCGGTGGTGTAGCCCATGGTCCAGATGTCTTTCCAGTTGTCGGTCGTCCCTGATTTCGCGGCGACTGGACGTCCCAACCGATCTCCCGTGTCCTCGAAGAGGTTCCCGCGGCCGAAAACCATCGAGCGGGCCTCGTCGTCGGTCAGAATCGACGTGATCTGGTAGGAGATCTCTGGCGCCAGCACCTGGGGCGCGTTTTGCAGCGCGGTATTCCGATCGAGCTCATAGAGCACCTGACCGTTCGAATCGGTGATTTTCAGAATTGGATTGGCGGCGACGTATTTGCCCTGATTCGAGAAGGTTGCGTAGACGTTGGTGTGCTCCAGCAACGGCACCTCACCCGAACCAAGCGCGAGGGAGAGCCCGTAGTTTTCGGGCGATTCCGGCATCCCGGTCTTGATGCCCATCCGGCGCGCCAGATCGTAGGCATGGTCCACACCGGCGTATTGAATTGCCTTGACTGCCGGGATGTTGAGCGAATTCGAGAGCGCGGTACGAACGGGAACTGCACCGTACGAAAGCCCAGTGTAGTTCCTCGGTTCGTAATACGGATTGGGCGCGCCAGGGGTTTCGACCTTCATGGTGTCATCCATGACAACAGTGCCCGGATTCCACCCGCTTTCGAACGCGGCCGCATAGATGACTGGCTTGATCGACGAGCCCGGCTGCAGGTTCGCCAATGCGTAGTTGATCTGACCGCCGATCGTGGGGTCGTTGAAATCAGCCGAACCGACCATCGCCAACACCTCGCCGGTGTGCGGAACGAGGACCACCATCGAGGCATTGTTGCGTCGGTAGGCGTTCAGGAACGGCATGTTTTCCTGAATCATCAACTGGGCTTGTGCTTGCAGGTCGAGATCGACCGACGTCCAGATCTGCAAACCGCCCTTTACGAATGCGTCCTCGCCATATTTCTGGCGCACGTAGTCCTTGGCATATTGGGTGAAGTGATTGGCGCCCTGGATTTCGCTGGTGCGGGTCTGCGGTTGCAGCGGCGTATTCCACGCATCGTCTGCCTCTTCCCGCGTGATGTAGTGGTACTTGACCATCTGGTCGAGCACGTACTTCTGCCGGAGCTTGGCCTGGTCGAGCCGCACGGTTGGGTCGTACCAGGACGGCGCCTGCGGGAGACCGGCAAGCAGCGAGGCCTCCGCCAGCGTCAGCTCGCTGGCGTGTTTGTTGAAGTAGGTCTGCGCGGCAGCTTCGATGCCGTAGGAACGCTGTCCGTAGAAGATCTGGTTCAGGTACATCATCAAGATGTCCTGCTTGGAATACTTCCGGTCGAGCTCGATCGCGGCGAGCGCCTCCTTGAACTTGCGCGTGATCGAGATATCGAAACCGATCTCCTCCGGGTAGAGTCCGCGCGCCAATTGCTGCGTGATAGTCGAGCCACCAGACGAACCGTCGCCGCTGATATTGATGGTGACGCCGCGCAGGATGGCCATCGGCTCGACACCCTGATGACTCCAGAAGGTGGCGTCCTCGGCGGCTACCGTCGCGTCGATCATGTACTGTGAGATTTGATCGAGGGTGACGAAGGTGCGCCATCCGCCGTCTGGCGCTTCGATCTCCTGCAGCAGGTTCCCGTTTCGATCGTAGATGCGCGATGTTTGGAAGGTATCGACGGTTACCACCGCCGCATTGGGCAGCTTGGCGTTGACCCGGCGATATGCCTCGACCGTGCCGGCCACGGCTGCCACCGTCGACAAAACCATGGCCAGCGAAGTCGACACGAAGAGCCCGATGAAGATCAGCACACCGACCAGCAGGAATCGGCGAGTCATCGTGAACTGTTCTTTGCGGCGCCGGGCAATACCCGGCAACATGTTCGGCGGGAGCTTCTTCTTGCCGGCAGCGTTGCGTCGCGCGCGTTGCCCTGCCGCAATGCGGCGAGGATCGGGCGGCGATCCGGACAACGTGCTCACGATCAGGACCTTTCGAAGGAGAATCGACACCGGGCGCGAGGATTGCCGGTCGAACCGAGAACGCTCAGCGACTTCTGCGCGTTTCGACGGCAGATGGTACCAGTTCGGCGGTTCGCCTGACCTTCAGGAAGGGATCAGGAAGTAGGCAACGGGCAACAGGCAACGGGCAACGGCAATAGGCAATAGGCAAGAGGCAACAGGCAAGAGGCAACGGGCAAGAGGCACAGGCAACGGAAACAGGCGACTGAAGACTGACGACTGACAACTGACGACTTGCAACGGTGGGTTGTTCTTGCGCCAACGTTCGCTTACGTTTTCGCTGCCGCGTGCCGCGTGCCGCGTGCCGCGTGCCGCGTGCCGCGTGCCGCGTGCTACCCCAACTGACCGGCGATCTCGTCCCGCTTGCGGCAGAGTTCTTCGACCGTAATGTGCCCCGATCGAAAGAGATCGGCCAGCACCCAGAGACGCGCCGACGCCTCAGAAAGCGCCGTGATCTTCTTGCGCCGGTTGCCGGCCCGGCGCACGGTCATCTCTCCGGCAAGCGACAACGCCGTGATCGAATCGAACGCGGCATCCTTGGTGACTGGCGGAGCCTCATACGAAAGCGGTAGCCGTTGGCCGCCGTTGACGTCTGCGTCGATCGCGTCGAGCAATCGCTGCACCGAACCACTCAGATGGTGCTCGAACGCTTTCAGGGTTGCCTTGTGATGGGCGGGTGGCATCGGCGCCGCGTTGAGAAACGCTGCGGGCGATTCGGGTTGGCCTGCCCAGTCAGTCGAGAGCGCAATATCGTCCAGGAATGCTTTGTCCGAGGGACAGCCCACCCATTGGGCGAGCAGAACGTCATCGACTTTGGGTGGTGTAAGCCGGCCGAGCGCGCGAATAGAGCGCGTCCGTGTCCGGGGCGTGTCTTCCATCTTCTCTTCCTTCGAGCGGGGGTAGGTGGATGGTAGCCCAATCGCCTCGTACGTACAAGGACGGCATTTGGTTTTATGTTTTGATGTTTCCCGAAATTCCGTATTGTCTTGACAGAAGCTTGTGACGTCCTTCGCATTTTGCGCAACTGGGTGCTGGAGTCGAGGTCGGGTTCGAATCACCGCGACCGAGGGTTTCGGGCGCGGGTATCGCCAGATACCATTGGTGGTCATAATGCAGCAGTTCGGCGGTCTGAAGGAGTCATGTTTACGTCAGAGCAGCATGAGGATCGAACGTGGCCCGCATTGTCCGGAGGGCGTCCGCCGCTATTGGTGGGCCGGTCTCGGGAGCTCCATGTGCTGCGCGCGCAGCTTACCGAGGCATTGGCCGGAAACGGCAGCATGGTGGTGCTTGGCGGGGAGGCGGGTATTGGCAAGTCCAGACTGGCCGAGACGCTCAGCAGGGAAGCGAGCAGCGTCGGAGCGCTCGTCCTCACCGGGCATTGCTATGACGTTGCGGTGTCACCTCCCTACGGTCCGTGGGTGGAGTTGATCGAGCATTACCCCCTCGCTGCGGCGAGATTTCCGGACAGCCCACTGCTCCCTGTTCCGCAACTCGCACAGGGTTCCAGCCAAACCGCCTTCATAAGTGAGATGCGCGATTTCTTCTTCTCGCTGGCACGTGATCGGCCGTTGGTGATCGTGCTGGAGGATCTGCACTGGGCAGACGACGAAAGCCTCGAATTGCTGCGGTTGTTCGCCCGCCAGCTCGCTTTTACACCGATCCTGCTGCTGATGACCTATCGCAGTACGGATGTCACGCGCGCGCATGCGCTTCACAGGCTTCTGCCGATTCTGGTGCGTGAAGCGCTGGCAGTGCGCATCGACGTGTCGTTGTTGACGCGAGACGATGTTCGTGGCGTGATCGACGATGCCTATCGGTTGCCCGAAGCGGCCGCCGATCGCCTGGCAAGCCACGTGCAACAGCGCGCGGACGGCAATCCCTTTTTCGTGGTCGAGCTCTTGCGTGCCCTGGAAGGGAGCGTCCTGCTGCCAGACGGGCATGGCGGTTGGACACTCGGCGCGTTCGAGCAGGCAGCAATTCCGACACTGCTCCGACAAGTCATCGACCAGCGGCTTTCCCGACTCGGGCATGACGCGGAAGCATTGCTGGCGATTGCCGCCGTTATCGGCCAGATCGTACCGCTGAATGTATGGGAGAGCGTCAGCGGGGTATCGGGGCACGAGTTGCTCGATGTGGTCGAACGCGCCATCGATGCCCGCGTGCTCGACGCGACGCCGGACGGGACGTCAGTGGCGTTCACGCACGCCCTGATTCGCGATTCGCTCTACGACAGCGTTCTTCCACCGCGCCGGCGTATGTGGCATCGGCAGATCGGAGATGTGCTCGCGTCACGTGTGGCGGCGGACCCGGATCACGTTGCCTATCACTTCCAGCAGGCTGGTGATCTTCGCGCGGTGGAGTGGTTGGCGCGCGCGGGCGAGCGGGCGCAGCGCGCGTTTGCCTGGCGAACCGCGCGCCAGCGGTTCGAGACGGCGCTGAGAATCCTGGAAGAAGAGAGTGGCCATGCCGGCGAACGGGGGTGGCTGCGATTTCGAGTGGCGATGCTCGGCCGCTTCGAGGATCCACCGGGCGGTGTAAAGCTTCTCGAAACCGCCGAGCGGCTTGGTCGGGAAGCGGGAGATCCCGCGCTGGAGGCATACGCACGGTTCTTCCAGGGCATGCTCCGATGCCAGGCGGATGAGTTCCGTCTCGGCATTGCGGCAGAAGAGTCTGGCGTGGCGATGCTCGATGCGCTCGCTCCCGAGCAGCGAGCGAGGTTGCTCGCGATCGAAACAACCGCCGATCCCCTCGATGCTCAAAATGGGAGAGGGGAGCTGACACTGGCACTGGCCGAAAATGCGCGTCTGCAGCGAGCGCTTGAATTGGGAGAGCGCATCGTTGACTTGCCGCCCGGCGAAACCGCCGGCTCCCAGGGTGATGCCTGGTACGGACTTGGGTACACCTACGCCGGGCTGGGACGGCCAGATGAGGCGCGGATGGCGTTTCGCCGAGCCCGTGACATCTTTGCCGCCAGCGACCACCGTAGCATGGTGGCAACTTCCCTCTTCGATGAGCTGATGATGGTCGTCCTACCGTATCAGGTCGATCGACCGGCAGAACGCCAGCGAATCGAGTCCGCGCTTGCAGAATCTCTTGCGGATTTGGAAGACATCACCGGTGAGGGCTCCGCGCCGAGCGCTGACGTGGTGTCGAGCCTACTCAGGGGGGACTGGATCGACGCTTCGGCCCGGTTGGAACAGAGCACATGGCGATCGTTTCGACGGAACGCACCGATGTTGCTCGCTCCCATTGCTCGATGTCAGGGCGATGTGGCGCTGGCGTGGATGCTGATCGGACAGCACTTTCCCGCCGGGGCAGACACCGAACCAGAAGACGCGGCTCTGGATACAGTGAGTCTGCGGTCATTGGCGGTTGCGCTCGCGCTCGATGCAGGCGACCACGTGCTGGCACGTCGTTGGCTCGATGCGTTCGATGGCTGGCTGACCTGGAGCGGAAGCGTGTTGGGGCGGGCGGACGCACTGCTGTCCTGGGCGACCTACCACCATGCCCAGGGTGAGGATGAATTGGCACGCGATTTCGCCGAGCAAGCGTTGGCTGCCGGCACCGAACCACGACAACCGTTGGTGCTCCTGGCAGCGAACCGGTTGCTCGGTGAACTCGATCTCGAGAACGCGCAGCTTTCCGACGCGGAAGCGCGATTCGTCACGGCGTTAGCGCTGGCCGACGCGACCGGCGCGGCGCACGAACGAGTGCTTACCCTGCTGGGGCAAGCGGAACTGCGATTCGCCCGCGACGAGCCCCAGCTTGCTCATGAGCTGCTCGAATCGGTGCGAGCGTCGTGCCTCGCAATGAACGCGGTGCGAACGCTGCGCCGGGCTGACGAGCTCGCCGCGCGATATTCGGCAAGTTCCCAGCCTTCGTCACCAGCGGTGTTTGCCGGACTTACCCGCCGGGAGACGGATGTGCTCCGGCTGCTGGCAACCGGATCCTCCAATGCCGAGATCGCCTGGGAACTCTGCGTGAGCCCGCGCACGATCGACACGCACCTCACCAGCATCTACGCCAAGCTTGGTGTCACCACGCGAGGCGCGGCGATTCGTATCGCGCTCGAACGCGGACTACGCTAACGTCGCGCCCCTCGGAAAACTCCGTAGTCATCCGTACTCTGGATCTCGCCGGAAATGCGGTGTTCCCCCGATGCGCCGTGATTCTCGCTCGCCTACCGTCGATCTCAGGTATTTGGGCAAATTGGCGGCGGAGATTCCTCGATGGCGCTCCTCACGGTTCAGCACACCGTTCAGGACTTTGGGGTGTGGCAGGCGATCTACGAAACCCTGGATGACGTGCAGCGGGACTGGGGTGTCACCGATGCATCGGTGCATCGGTTGGCGGACGCGCCAGATGTCGTCCTCATCATTCGCCACTTCGCGACGGTTGCCCAGGCGCAGGGCTTCCTGACCAATCGCGAAGTTCAGGCTGCCATGCAGCGTGCTGGGGTCGAAGGCGAACCGCGCATCGAGATCTACGCCTGACGCTGCCTCATGGCGTCGCCACCGCCCATCTGCCCGTTCGACTCTCGTCCGTATGATCAGGAGGAACTCGCGAGATGAAACGGACCCTGGCGATATTGCTGAGCATGGCCCTTTCGTTCGGCATGCTCGTCTCTCATTCCGACCGTCTTTCAGCGCAAGATCAGGCAGCGGCTGGACCGGCGCAAACCTGCGCCGATGGCGAAGAATCTGCATTCTTGCAACTCATCAATGACTATCGCGCGCAAAACGGATTGCCTCCCCTCGCGTTCAGTCAGACGTTGAGCGTCGCCGCGGAAACCTTGAGCCTCGATATGGCGACCAACGATTTTTTCAGCCATACGGGGTCCAACGGTTCGACCTTCGTCGACAGGATCACGGCTGCCGGGTACCCCGATCCTGGCAACACTGCAGAGAACATCTTTGCGGGAAGCGACGTCGCCACAGGCGCGATGGAATCCTGGCGCAACAGCCCGGGGCACAACGCCAACATGCTGAGCCCAACCGCCAAGGCGATCGGCATCGCACGCGTCAACAACCCTAACTCCACCTGGAAGTGGTATTGGACGACGACCTTCGGAGCGACTGTCGACGGCGCCGCCTGCACCGGCGATGGCGTTGCCGCGGTTGTTCAGGGCGCGCCCCAGGTAGCTGCCGCACCGGCAGAGCAACCAGCCGGCGCGACCGGGAACGCACCGCAACAACCCGCTGGCCAGGAATTGCAGCCCGCGGACCCGGCTGGCGCCACGAATCAGCCAGCTGCCGGTCAGGAAGCGGCTCCAGCAGACGCTGGCGCAGCACCGCCGGCCGCCGATCAGGAAGCGCAGCCCGCGGATACCGTTGGCAACACCACGCAACCGGAAGCGCAGCCTGCGCCCGCAAACGGCAACGGGAATGCCACGATCGGCGGTGAAGCGGCGGTTACGACGACTGGCGCTAACGCCGCCCCGGCGTGCGGAGACGCGGAGGAACTGGCGTTCCTGGCATCGATCAACGAGTACCGGGCGGCCAATGGCGTACCGCCGTTGGCAATGAGCCCGACGTTGACGTCAGCAGCCAAAGGGCACAGCCAGGATATGGCGACCAAGAACTATTTCGACCACGTGGGGCAGGACGGTTCCACCTTCGCATCGCGAATCGCGGCGGCCGGATATCCCGGCGGCACGACGGCGGAGAACATCTTCGCGGGCGACCAAAGCGCCGCCGGCGCGATGGAGTCCTGGCGGAACAGTCCGGGGCACAACGCGAACATGCTCAACCCGGCCTTCACCGCGATCGGCATCGGCCGAGCATTCGATCCAAACTCAGACTTTGGCTGGTATTGGACGACCACGTTTGGCGATGTGGTGGATGCTGCCTGTGCTGGCGGCCAGACGCAGGGCGCCACGACCGGTCAAGCCGGACAAGCCGGCCAGGCAGGGCAACCTGGTCAAGACGGAACCACTGGCAATGGGCAGACGGGCCAGGCTGGCAACACAACCGGTGGCGCCATGACCGACAGCGACGGAGATGGGTTGCTCGACGAATCGGAGAACGCGTTGGCTGGCACCGATCCCACCGTGTTCGACACCGATGGCGGTGGTGTTGGCGATGGAGATGAGTGGAGCAATGGCAAGAACCCGCTCGATCCCAGCGATGACAATGCAGGCGGCGGGCAGGCCAATGGGGGCGTGGCTGCTGACACCGATGGCGACGGTCTCCTCGATGATGAAGAAGCGGCATTTGGGACGAATCCAAATGTCGCCGATTCGGATGGCGATGGAGTGAACGATCTCGACGAGCTGTTCAACGGCACGGATCCGCTCGATCCTGCGAGCGCATAGCGCGGCCGGGAGCGCCCGGAAGCGTTCCTTCGCCGAACAACCAATAGCGCTTGGCGCGCCACATCCGCAACCGGGTGTGGCGCGTTGTTCGAGCGAGTTACGACGAGTACGGGCAAGGTCGGGGAGCCGGCACAGGTCTTTCGAAAACACCCCGTCTCACATAAACTAGCGACATGCGTTGAACCAGGTGAGAGAGGTTCGATGTTCTGGCGCTGCGGGGGAAACGGCGCCATTGGGATGGTCGAAGGAATGAGTCAAACAGCCGTACAGGCAGAGGTGCGCCCATCCGGGAGGACGGCGGAGCCGGACGTGTCAACGCGCCCGCTCTGCTTCGACGAACTTCTCGAACGGTATCAGAACGAGATCTTCCGCTATTCGGTTCAGCTCACGCGGAACACGACCGATGCGGACGATCTTTATCAGGAGACGATGCTCAAGGCGTATCGCGCGTTTGGCAGGCTCGGACCAGATTCGAACTACCGCGCCTGGCTCTACCGCATCGCCACCAACACCTTCCTTTCGCAAAAGCGGAAGGAGAAACGCGAGCGGCCGCTCGATCCGGTGCTCGACGACCATCTGGCCGTTACCAATCCGGATCAGCCCGCATCGATGGACGCCCGCGACTTGTTGGCCGAAGTCGAGGTCTTTGTGCAGAACCTGCCGGAGAAGCAGCGCGTTGCGTTGATCCTCCGCAAGTATCACGAGCTCGACTACGCTGGCATCGCGGAAACATTGAATAGTTCGGAAGAAGCAGCGCGCGCCAATGTCTACGAAGCGCTGCGCAAGCTCCGCAATTGTTTCGGAGACCGCCTGTGAGCGGGAGAAAAGAGCAATGGGCATTCAGCAGTTTTCAGCAGCGGACGATGGCGCGGTGAACGCGAACGATACCGAGCCTCCCGCAATCGTCAACCTCGCTCAGGAAGCGAGCCGCCCCAATGTCGACCCGTGCGATGTTTGCTGCGATGCCATGCCAGGCTATGTCTGCGGCGACTTGAAGGTCATCGACAGACAATGGATCGACGATCACACCGCCCATTGCACCTATTGCCAGCGGCAGCTCACCGGATTCCAGCGGCTCGATCATCTCCTCTTCGAGTATGAGCAGGAGTGCTGCTCCGACGTCACGGCCCCGGCCTTTGCCAAGCGCACGCGAGAGGTTGCCCGGTACGGCACGATGGACAGCCCGCTCGGCCCGCTGATGATCGCTGTATCGGACGCTGGAGTGACCGAAATCTCCTTTGGCCGCAATTCGACCACCCAGGCGTTCCTGGCCCGTGTCATCGACCGTGGCTACGACCCGGTTCCCGACCAGGCAGCCATCCAGCCCGTCGTACAGCAGCTATCTGAATACTTTCAGGGGAGCCGGAACACCTTCGATGTTCCGGTCGATTTTTCCGGCCTTAGCCCGTTTGCGAAGAACGTGTTGCAGGCGACCGCGGCGGTTCCCTTCGGAGGAGTAGCCACCTATTCCGAGATCGCGCGCAGGATCGACAACCCCGGCGCCTCACGCGCCGTTGGCAACGCGCTCGGCCGCAACCCGATCCCCATCATCCTCCCGTGTCATCGCGTTGTGCCTGCGGATCACTCGATTGGCAAGTACACCGGCGGCGTCGATATCAAGGCCGACCTCCTCACGATCGAGGGTGCGCTGCTCCCATCCGGGGTGCTTGTCTCGTAGACTCTCCGTGACGGCCACACGCCGCCGATCGAGCGTGATCCACCCCTGCCGGCTGCGAGGGCCGGCAATCGATGCCCGGTTCCAGCGAATCTCGCACCAAGTCGATCGAATTGGCCGATGCGGCCATGCTCACCGTTGCCGTCCTCTGGGCATCCAACAACGTCATCACGAAAGCCGCGCTCGACCGCGGCCTCGAGCCGTTGCTCTACATCGTGCTGCGGTTCGCGCTGGTTGCGGTCTTGCTGTTTCCGTACCTGTGGGCGCGCGGTGTCTCGCTGCGCATCCGGCGGGCAGACATTCCCCGTTTCGTTGGCGGTGGACTCTGCGGATTCGCGCTGTACAACTTGCTCTACGTCGTCGGCCTCTCGCACACGTCGGCATTCTCCGCGGCGATCCTCGTGTCGCTCGCGCCCATCTTCATGCTCCTGCTCTCGGCCGTCTTCGGATTGGAACCAGTGCAGCGGTTGCAATGGATTGGAGTGGCCGTTTCCTTTCTGGGCGTCGCGATCTTCATCGGAGACAAGCTGCTGGCCGGCGAGCCCGCGACTGGCGACCTGCTGAATGTGATTGCGGCGTTGAGCTTCTCGATCTACAGCCTGACCACTCGTCCGCTGGTCTTGCGTTACGGTCCGGAAACGACCACGGCCTGGGCGGTCGTGGTTGGACTGGTGGCGGTCCTGCCGTTCACTGCCAGTACGCTGCGCCAGGAGCAGTGGGGCGATGTGACCGGCTTCGAGTGGTTTTCCATTGCCTGGGCGGCCATTGTCTCGGTCATGATCGGTTACTCCCTCTGGGGATGGGCGATCGCGCGCGCCGGCGCTGGGCGCTCGGTGCCGTATCTTTTCCTCATACCAGTCTTCACCGGAGTCTTTTCGGTGATTTTCCGCGGTGAGCGGCTGGGAGCGGCTCAAGTGATCGGTGGCGCAGTGGCGCTGACAGGCGTGGCCATTGCGCGGAGGTTCGCCCGGCCGTCCGATCGAATTGGACGTGGCTCGGGAAACATTGGGCGAAGCTCCCGATCAGGAACCGAGGCCGGGAGCCGTGCCCGGACGATAGGAGGAAAGGACCTCGATGCCGTACGCGTTGACCGTCAAACCGGGAACCAAGGTCAAGCTCTCTGACTATCCCACCAATGAGACCGCCGGACTGAACAAAGAAGCCGCCCACGATCTGCTCCAACCGCTCAAGGACGAGATTCGCGACTTGCAGTCGCTGATGTACGCCGCGTCCCAGAATTCCGTGCTCATCGTCCTGCAAGGGATGGACACCAGCGGCAAGGATGGCACGGTGAGCAGCGTGCTGGAGAGCGTGAATCCGCTGGGTTGCCGGGTCTGGCCGTTCAAGACGCCTACTCCGCTCGAACTCTCGCACGATTTTCTCTGGCGCATCCACAACAAGGTGCCAGAAAAGGGGATGATGACGGTCTTCAACCGATCGCACTATGAGGATGTGCTCATCGTTCGGGTGAAGGAGCTCGTCCCCAAAGCGGTTTGGAGCAAACGCTACGATCAGATCAACGAATTCGAAGAGCTTCTGACCGAGTCGGGCACCATCCTGCTCAAGTTCTTTCTCCACATCAGCAAAGATGAGCAGAAGGAACGGCTGATGAAACGAGAGGAGGATCCGATCAAGGCCTGGAAACTTTCGGCTGGCGACTGGGTGGAGCGCCAGTATTGGCGTCAGTACCAGACAGCGTATGAAGCGGCGCTCACCAATTGTTCCACCAAGGCCGCGCCGTGGATCGTCGTTCCGGCAGATCGCAAGTGGTATCGCGATTTGGCCGTGGCGCAACAGTTGGTGGACGCGTTGCGGCCATACAAGAAGACCTGGATGAACTCGTTGGAAGCGCTTGGCAAGACGCAACTGGCGGAAATCAACATGCTACGCCAGCAAGAGAAAGAAGCCGAGGAACGCGAGTCGAGCGGCAAGAAGGCGAACGCAACGTCGTGAGAGAGGATGCGACGCACTCGGTGGACAACACGGTGACCGATGCCGGTCTGCGCGGCGCCTTTATCGACGGTATGAGCCGGGTGGCAACCAGTGTCACCATCGTCACCACCGATGGCGACGCTGGCAGATTTGGGTTGACGGTGAGCGCCATGTCGTCGGTAACCGCCGACCCGCCCACGCTGCTGGTGTGCGTCAATCGGCGCAACCCGATGGATGCCGCCATCCGCGCGAATGGCGTCTTTGGCGTCAACGCCCTGCGGGCTGATCAGCGTTGGGTGGCGGAAACCTTTGCCGGGCGGCCTCGCCGTGGGAACCCGTATGATTTTCAGGCAGGAAACTGGCATCTCGAACAAACGGGCGCGCCGCTCTTGAGTGGGGCAGTGGCCTGGTTCGATTGCGTCCTGATCGCAGCGCACCATGTCGGCACACATACCATCGCCATTGGGCGGGTGGTCGCGGCCGGGGCCGAACCGGGTACACCGCTCATCTATGGGCGGCGTTCCTTCGGCGAGTTGGTGCAGTTGCCGGCCAGGTATGAGGCGCCAGACGAGCTGCTTCCACCTGTTTGGGACGAGCCCGATTTGTAGTGAACCGAGGCCAGAGCCTCAGGCGCCGGCGGTTGCCAGTCTTTGCAGGGCTCCGGACTGAATACTCGGAAACACGGGAGGAGATCGACGCATGATCCGCACTGGTGAGGAATATCGCGAGTCGCTGCGAGACGGTCGCGAGGTCTACATGAACGGCGAGAAGATCGCCGACGTGACAGAGCACCCCGTGTTCAAGCCGATCGTCGACATTCGCGCGCGCATCTACGACCTTGCGCACGAGGCGCAGACCCAGGACGTGATGTCCTATGTCGATCCGCGCACCGGCGAGCGCAATGCTGTCGGTCCCAAACTGCCGCGCACACGCGATGACTGGCGTGCCAAGCGGCTGGCGGTCGATACCGTGCTGGACGATGTCAAAGGGATCGTTACCCGCGTGGGCGATGAGACCGTAGGCGAAATGTGGTCGCTCTATGACGGGCAAGACGTGCTCAACGAGGTCGATCCCCAGTTCGCGGAGAACATTCGCAACCACGTCGCCTACGCGGTCCGCGCCGATCCGTTCCATGTCTCGGCGAATACCGATCCCAAGGGGGACCGCTCGAAGCGGCCACAAGATCAGGATCCTGACATGCTGTTGCATGTCGTGCGGGAGACGGAAAACGGCATCGTGGTGCGGGGCGCGAAATACGAGACGGCCGCCGCCTATGCAAACCAGGCGTTCGTCAAGCCGACCATCGCCAACTGGGGAGATGACGAGCTCTCGGACTATGCGGTCGGCTTCATCGCGCAGATGGGGCAGAAGGGGATCAAGCACATTTGCCGCACCGGGTTCGCAGGACGAGAACCGGCCGCCGACTATCCGCTTTCGAACCGCTTCGACGAGGTCGACACGCTCGTGATCTTCGACGACGTGGAGATCCCCTGGGAGAATGTGCTCTTCTACCGGCACACCCGCGCCGCCGCCTATATTCGCGCGACGGTGCATCGCTACAGCGCTTTCCCCTTCACGCAGCGCGCCCTGCGCATGGCCGATCTGCTGATCGGCGCCGCGCTTTTCAACGTTCGCCAGACGGGACTCGACAAGCAGCAAGCGGTGCAGGAGAAACTGGCAGCTTTGGCAGGCTATCGGGAAGGAATCAACGCTCACCTAACCGCTGCTATCGAACAGGCGGAGGAGAGTCCGGGCGGCCTTCTGATGCCGAATCAATCGCTCCTTTACACCGGACGCGTATTGGCGACATCGCAGCTCCCGGCGATGATGCATATCGCGCGTGAGCTCTGTGGCGGGCAGATCTGCGTGACCCCGGATGTCGCCGCGTTCGAAGACCCGGCCACTGCCCCCTGGCTGGAGAAGTTCTATACGATCAATGAAGACTGGGATGCCGAGGATCGCCGCAAGCTGCTTGCCTTTGCGCGCGATCTGATCAATTCCGACTACGCCGGACACCGGTTGACCTTCCAGCTCTTCGCGCAATCGCCTCCATTTGCCAATCTGGCAGCCGTTTATCGCGCGTTCGATTGGGACGGTCCGCTGCAGAAGGTGCAACAAGCGGCCGGTCTATCGCCGTCGGTGCTTCCGAAGAAGCGACAGAAAGTGCAAGCGTGACCCAATGCCCACTCATCGACGCATCCGGCCCTTCAATACGAGAGACACGTATCCCGAGCAAAAGCTCGACAACGACTTGTGCCAGGCAGTTGTCGCTGGCAATACGGTGTATCTCCGTGGTCAGGTGGGACAGGATCTGGAAACACGCGAATCGGTTGGTATCGGCGACCCGGCGGCGCAAACCGAACAGGCGATGCGTAACATCGCCATGCTGCTCGAGGAAGCCGGCGCCGAGTTGGGAGACATCGTCAAGATCGTCATCTATCTGACCGATGCGCGTTATCGGGATGCGGTCTATCCCGTCATCGGCCGCTGGTTGAAAGGCGTGTTCCCCGTTTCCACCGGAATCGTCGTAACCGCGCTCGCGCGGCCGGAATGGGTGGTGGAAGTCGATGTCACCGCCGTGATTCCTGACGATCGGGTTGTGTCATGACTTTTTCGATTGCGGGACATTGCGCTCGTACCGGCCGGTTTGGCGTAGCAGTCTCGTCGTCCAGTCCGGCAGTTGCGGCGCGTTGCAGCTTCGTGCGCGCGGGAATCGGCGCGGCCTGCAGCCAGAATATCACCGACCCGCGGCTGGGCGATCGATTGCTCGATCTCGTCGCGTTGGGCCGCAACGCCGACGAAGCGATGGCCCAGGTGGTGAATGAAACCGAATTGATCGCATATCGCCAGATCAGCGTGGTCGACGGTTCCGGCGGCAGCGCGGCGTTCAGCGGCGAAAAAGTGCTGGGGGTCTACGACATTGCGCGTGGACCGCATGTGGTTACAGCCGGGAACCTGCTCAAGGATCAGACGATCCCAAGCCGCATGGTGGAAGCGTTTCTCGCGCAGCCGGACAAGGACCTGGAGGATCGCCTGTTGGCGGCAATGAATGCGGCCCTGGCGCTCGGTGGTGAGGAAGGTCCCGTGCATTCCGCCGGGATGAAGGTGGTCGACCGCGTTCCCTGGCCGGAAACCGACCTGCGGGTCGACTGGTCAGAGAACCCGATTCACGATCTCGCGGCGTTGTGGCGTCTCTGGCGGCCACTGCGAAACGACTACGTCACCCGCGCGCTCGATCCCGCATCGGCGCCCGCCTACGGAGTGCCTGGCGATCCCGATCGTTGATCGTCAGCTCTTCACATGCACATCCCAGCTTCGTTTGCAATCTAGAATTGCCATCAGAACGAGGTGAACGAGCTCCCGCGGGCTCGCCGTGAAAGGACCCGATCGATGCGGAATTTCTTCGTACGAAGCGGCATCGCGCTGCTCATTTTGGCGCTTGCCGGATTCATGACGGGCGCGCCCACGGGAATCATTGCGCAGGATGCAACCCCGGAAACGACCGCAGGGTTGCCGGAAGGGCCGCTCGGCGAGCGAATTCAATGGCTCGTCGATTACCTCAATCTGCCTGAGGACGAGGCGGCGGCGGTCGACCTCACCACCGTATTCACACCGGCAGTGCTGGCCGATGTTCCGGCTGACCAGCTCCAGGCAATCCTGAGCGAGTACCGGGCGGCTTACGCACCGGTGAGTGTCGATTCGAGCGCCATCGCAACATCGATGGACGCTCCTCCAACGGTCGCGAACTTCACGCTGATCGCCGCTAATGGAACCCGGATTCCGACATCGCTGACGGTCGACCCGGTATCCGGGATGATCAGTTCGCTCTGGTTCTCCGCGCCGCTGGCGCCAGCGCCCACGCAGGAGGCTAGCGCGACCGTGGCTCCAACGGAGACCGCAACCGCTCTCCCGACGGATACTGCCACCGCGGTTCCGCCCACGGAAACGTCAACCTCAGTTCCAACCGAGACGCCGACTCCGGTTCCGACCGACACACCAACTGAAGTGCCGACCGAGACGCCAACTCCGGTGCCGACAGATACACCGACCGAAATTCCGACCGAGACGCCAACCCTGGTCCCGACGGACACACCCACTGAAGTGCCGACCGAAACGCCGACTCCGGTTCCGACCGACACGCCGACCGAAACGCCGACCGAAACGCCGACCGAAACGCCGACGGAAACACCGACCGACGTCCCGACAGAGACGCCGACTCCGGTCCCGACGGACACACCAACTGAAGTGCCAACGGAGACGCCAACAGAGGCTCCAACGGAAACAGTTGTTGTGGCCGCGACTGATGTTGCTTCGCCGATCGCATCGCCGGCTGAGGGATCGCCAGCTGCTTCGCCTGAAGCGGTCGAGTCAGCCGATGCCGCGCTTTTCCCCGACAACGCGCTGGGCCAGCAAGCAGCCTGGACATGGTCGCTGTTGACCAATGGCGGGGTCGCCGTGGACGCCAGCGAGATCGAAGCGCATGTTGCGCCGTCGTTGCTCGCGGTAGCCAGCGCCGATCAGATCGCTACCGGTTTGGTGCAGCTGCAGGAGATGTACGGCCCCTTCACGCTCGAACCGGATTCCATGATCATGACCGCCAACGAGCCGCCGACCAATATGCGGTACTCGATCGTTGGCGCCAACGGCGAGACGTTCAACGTTTCACTGAAGATCGATCCGGAAACGGAGTTGCTGACCGGATTCCTCGTCTCCCCGGGAGCACCGGCTGCGACCCCGGAAGCGGCTGATCTCCCAGATGGGCTCACCGATACCCAGGTGTCTTTCACCAGCGGAGAGGACACCATTTACGGTTCGATCATGGCCCCGGCTAGCTTCTCGACCAGTGAATCGTCCCCGGCAGCCTTGATCATCTCCGGCAGCGGCGCAACTGATCGGGACGGCGTCAGCTCCGGATTGCCGCTCGGGACGAACCGCAATCTCGCGATCACGCTCGCGGAAGCTGGTATCCCATCACTGCGCTACGACAAACTCGGTTCGGGTCAAACCGGGCTTGGTTCTCATGCCGACCCAAGCAGCGTCGACTACCAACTCTTCCTGCAGGAAGCCTCGGACGCAGCCGCATATCTGGCGGAGCAACCTGGAGTCGATCCCACCAGGCTCATCATTGTCGGGCACAGCGAAGGGGCGCTTTTCGCGTTGGCGCTGGCCGATGAGCTCACGAAGGCTGGCACGCCGCCCGCTGGGTTGATTCTTGTGGCCCCGCTTTCGGTGCGCTATCTCGACCTGATCACCGATCAGATGACAGCTCAGTTGAAGGCAGCCGTCGATAGCGGCAGCATGACGGAGGCAGACGCGACCGCCCTGGCGGATGAACTGGCGGCAATTGTCGAGAGCCTACGGACTACCGGCGAGCTGCCCGAGACGATTGGGTCGCCTCAATTGGCAGCGCTTTTCAATCCTGAATCGACCGCGTTCCTGAGCCAGATCGATCAGATCGATCCCGGCGCGCTTGCGGCTGGGCTACCGTCGGACATTCCGGTGCTGGTGCTGCTCGGCGCCAAAGACGCGCAGATAACCGGAGATCAAGTCCGGCACTTGCTCGATGGGTTTAAGGAAGCCGGGAACTCGAGTGTCACCTTCGTGGCGCTGCCAAAGGCCGATCACAGCTTGCGAATCATCGAAGGAGAAGCGAACCCGGCTGTGGACTACGCAAACCCCGACCTGGAGTTCTCACCCGATGCCGTGGCTGCAATCGATGCATTTCTCGTGAAATACGGTCTGGAACCTGGCGCATAGCCCCCCGGTATGACGCGGTGCTCACACGCAAATGAGCGCTGAAGAGCGGGCGAGCGTACGCGGGAATCTCGCCCTTCCCTACGACGCTCCTGCCAGGTGAGGTCTCGGCGCAAATTCGGATATGGACGTCAGCCGGTCCCGATTCTAGGGACCGGCTGAATTGTCTCTCCCGCAACTGCAATCCCAGATTGGGTTCAGGTAGCCAGCGCGGTTTGCGGAATAATCTCTTCCAGCAGGATTCGATGCAGATCGTCGGCATACTCGAACGCAGGGGCATGACCTGCATTGGCGAAGGTGTACAGATGTTTCACCGGCGCATCGAGCATGTCAAACCATTCCTGAGCCAGCTCCTGTCGACCACGCAGCTCGTGTTCCCCCAGGAAGAGGTACACCGGTACCTCGAGCGATGCTGCTTGTTGCCGGAAGTCGATCTCCTGCAATTGGGGATACATGACCGACGCCATATCGAGCAAGCCACGTATCACGTTGGTCTTGTCGATGAGGGTGTATTCGCTGCCCATGATTCCCCAGAATCCGATCCCCGAAGACTCATACCGATCCACATACGCGGCGGGCGGATCGTAGTCGTCCTCGATCAATTCGTAGTGTTGCACCACGAAGGCATAGTCCCAGATGTCACCATACGGTGGTGGGCCGAATCCCTGCAAGGTGCGAACCAGACCGTCATCACCGCGCCGCTTGGCGTCAGCCAGAAGGTCCTCGTAGATGATGCGGTCGGTTTCCAGAAGATCCACCATCTGCCCGCTGCCGATGTAGGCATGATAGAGCTCGGGATGTCGCTGCACGGCAAGCACTCCTGGCACCGAACCCCAGGACTCCGTCAGCAGGAAGATCTTCTCCTGATCGAATCGATCGCGCAGATAGTTCGTCAACGCTATGGTGTCGTCTACGATCCCGTCCAGCGTGAGGGTTTCCGGATCGAGCGAGCCATAGGATTTCCCCGTACCTCGCTGGTCCCAACCCACAACGGTGAAATTCTGGTGCAGGGGTTCGAGCAAGACCCGCGACATCGCCAGATCGCTCTGACCAGGTCCGCCGTTCAGATAAAGAACGACCGGATTCTCAGCATTCGCTCCTCGAATCTGGATCCATTGCTGGTGTCCGTTCAGATCGACCTCTACCAGTTCTGCGATGCCTCCAACTGCTGGGTTGCCATCTGGCCCCTTGACTGCGGGCACGCTTGCCGGGAGCGCCACCCAGACCGCAAGTCCGACAACGACCAAGGTCGCCAATCCAGTGACTGCATAACGCAGCCGCCGGAATCGGGTATGAGCACGCTGCTGCGAGATTCCCGACTGCTCCAGCAGGAGACCGGCCAACCATGCGCCGTATGCGCAGCCCAGTGCCATCGGAATCAACCCGAGCAGCACAAAGACGCCACGCCCAACGAGCAATCCGAGAATGCCGAATGCCGTGTCGAGGTGAATACCATCGACCGACGGCCCCTGTTCGCCGCGGCGAACGAACTCATACGCCAGCAGAAACGCAAGTAGCGCAGCAACGACTGCCCAACCAGAGCGCATGACGAATCCAGCGGCAACGCCGCCCAATACTGACAGGGCCATCAACAACAGCGCTTCGCCAGAATCGACCGGACCCCTTGGCATTGCGATACCGAGGGCAACTGCGATGGCAAGGGCAATGCCAATCGCACCTGCAACCCTCAGGATCGGCTGGCTCCAGAATGCAATCAGCGCATCCGGTGGCCGTGGCAACCGGTAGCGGTCAACTGGTCGCGTCGGTTGCAGAGAAATCGGAGCTCGGGTGCTCATCGTGCCACTCCCTTTCGACTAGACGGCGGTGAGTTCCGTGTTCATCACTATGAACATAAGGAACACGGCATGAGAATGGCGCCGGAATTTGGAACTACAGGGTTACAAGAACGTTGCGGGACTATGGAAACTGCCGGGATCGTGCTGAACACCGTGCGAGGATCAGCACAGAAATCCTCCACGGCAAGATCGTCGATTTCTGGGGGTATGGGTTGACGAGCGTCTCGCGCGACCGCGACGGAGAGAAGCTCGCTGAGTCGAACCCCGGGCTTGCTGGCCTTCTTCCGGGGATGACACTTCTGTGGAACTTCGACCAAGCCCTGCGTATTGTCGAAAGCGATAGCGTGTGTCAGCGCAAACCAGCTACGGCCGGACACGACCAAAACACAGCGAACGACACGGAACTTGACGAGTGAAATTGCACACCGCGATCGCCCGGTGTGGCACTTGCGATTGCCAGAGCGCGGGTGAAATGTGAAACGGCTCCCAGTCTGTACCGGAGCCGTTTGCGTGCGTCACTTTCTGTCACCGGACAGTCGCGTGCCGCCTGCCGAACTTAATCCTCGTCCTCGAAGACGGGTAGCTCATCGTCCGTCGGAATGTGGGGCGGCGCCTCGGCCTTTCGCTGGTCGAGGTACGCGATGTATCGCTGGATTTCCTCGTCGGTCAGCGCATGTTCCTTGCCCTGTTCGAATGCGCTGAGTTGCGAGGCTTTGATACCGCCGATTGCTTTCGCAGCTTCACTCAGGCCAATATGCATCGACATGCGCTTCCAAAATTGGGCATAGCCCAGTTGCGCGGCTTCGGTCATTTCCATCTCGTCGTTCCTCGAATAGTTCGTGGGCTTGGCACGAATTGGCGTGCTCGTACCGTTGTCCAGCGTACCACGCCCCGGGGAGCGGCTTATCTCACGAACGCGATGCCCGCAACTCCATGGCAGCGTCCAGGTCGAACGCTCCCGGCCGATTCGCGAAACACCCTGGCAGCGGCATGTATTCGACATCCCGGTAGCCAAACGCCGCTGGGCCGACAAAACGCAGGGCAGCTGCGCTCTTGAGCGCTTCCGGCGCAGGAATGCCGATGACCTCGATGCGCAAACCATACCGGAGGAGTTCGGTTGTGATCGGCTCGGCAGACTCCGCATCCACGATGCAGATCAAGTCGGGCACGACCGCAAGCACCTGACCGGAGCCCGTCCGCGCGATCAGATTCTCGTTCTGGAAGTCGATCTTGAGGGTTTCTCCGTCGTTTGGGCCGATTCCTTCGACCGAGAGCTCACCTCGCGCAAATCCACCCACCAGGCGACGATCGACATCGATGATCTTGCCGCGGAAGAGCCGTTGGCCACCAGCCACACTCAGGACGGCATCGACGGCATTGGTGTGGGCGGCGCGCGCGCTCAACGCCGCTTCGCCGATCTCGATTGCCAGCGTAATGGTGTCGCGGATGAGCACCCGCTTCATGTCTTGACCGCTCATGGCCGGCCCCGCTGCACCCGCTGAACCACCCATTTGCACGGTCACGGTACGCGCATAGCGCTCCAATGTGAGCGGATCGCCGAGATTGTCGAAGATGGCTACATGGCCGCGTGGATCGGAGATCACCACCGGAGTCGGCTCGATGCCGTAAATCATGAAGGTGTCCATCTGCAGCTCGGGAAAGGCACGGCCCATTCCGTCGCCGTCCACCACCGGCAGATTCGCCTGCGCGGCGACGATCATAGGCGACATGCTGTTCGAACCGCCGATCTCCGCACAGGTGACATGGGTGATCGGGCGCCCGAGGTGCCTTTCAAGCGCGCGCAACGAGACCAGAAACTCCTCACCCTGCTTGGGGCGCTCATTGCTGACTACTGGCGCTCCGATCGAGCCAACCGTCGTCACCAGTGCGTCATCCGGCACGTCGGAAGCGGAGATAACCTCGATTGTCCTGCCTTGCTCGAGGAGACTTCGTGCTTGCAGCTTGCCGAGATAGGGATTGCCGCCCCCGCCAGTGCCAAGAATGCCGGCGCCTATTGCGAGGCGTTCGAGATCGTCACGGTCGATGGTGCGCGCCACAAGACTTCCATTCTGATGAGAGATGAACATGGACCGTCGGGCCCTTCGCGTCTCGCAAGCATAGCAACCGGGTGATGGTGCACCATTGCCATCATCATGGACGGAGAGACGTTGCACTGCCATCGATGCGGCGGATTGACCGAGGAGCGATTGACCGACGGGCGGACACGCCCAGTCTGCCGTGCCTGCGGGCTTGTGATCTATCTCGATCCCAAGCTGGCGGTTGCGGTCGTTCTGGAACGGGATGGAAAGGTGTTGCTGGGGAAGCGCGGTCCGGGCGCGCGCGCCGCCGGGAAGTGGAGCTTCCCGGCTGGGTTTGTCGAACGGGGAGAGCCGGTCGAGGATGCCGCTGTCCGCGAAGTGCGCGAGGAGACCGGGTACTCGATCGAGCTTGGACCGCTAATCGCCCTGATATCCTCGCCAGGCGAGATCGTCGTTCTCGCCGTCTATACAGGGTCGATCGTCTCTGGCGCGGAAGCGCCAGCCGACGATGTGATCGAACTCGGTTGGTTTCCCACGGACGCCCTTCCCGATCTCGCGTTTCGACATGACATCGATATCCTGGAGCAGCTCGATCTGAGAGATCGGTCGCGAGCGTTGCGTCGGTCACACGGTGCGTCTCACTTCCCATGATGCAGGACGCATGACCCATCCTGTTACACTTCAAACCTGTGTATTTCCGGCGGTTTTTGACCGGTTAGGAAGAGGAACCAATGCAACTCTCTGGGGAATATACCTTCGATGCCCCGCGTCAAGTCGTTTGGGATTTTCTGATGGATCCGGCCGTGCTGGAGGCCTGTCTGCCCGGCGCCGAGGGGATGACCGAGGTCGGTCCGGACGAGTACACCGCCACCATGAAGGTGGGAATCGCGATGATCAAGGGCACCTTCACCGGAAAGGTGAAGATTCTCGACAAGGTGGAGCCGACGTCCTATCGCATGGAAGTCGAGGGGAGCGGTCCGCAGGGCCAGGTCTCGGGAACTGGCACGCTCGAGCTGATCATGCAGGACGACCAGACCACGGTGCGATACAACGGGGATGCCAACATTCGCGGCACGATCGCCCGCGTGGGCGCCCGCATGATCCAGCCGGCTGCCCGGCAGATCGTTGGCCAGTTTTTCAGTTGTCTCGAATCGAAGGCGAGCGCGGCGAAGTAGTCTTTCCTGCTCTCACATGAGGCCGCAGCATGCCGGATAACATCCTGACGCTCATCAGCTATCTGTTCAACGCGCTTACGCTGATTGTCATCGCGCGAGCGCTGCTTTCCTGGGTCGATCCCGGGATGCGATCTCCTGTCGGGCGAATTCTGGTCGATATCACCGAGCCCTTTCTGGGGCCGATTCGCCGGGCGTTGCCCTCGATGGGTGGCATCGATTTCTCGCCGATCATTCTGATCATCCTGCTGCAATTCATCGAGCAGTTCATCTTCCGTCAATTCGCCTGACATCGTTTGGAACCGGGGCATGGGGCCCCGGTTCTGTCGTGTTTCGACGATGCCGTATACCCAGCTGGAGGTTCCATGACCGCTGTCGATTGGCGCGCCTATTTTGCCGAGCAGGAGGAGGCGAATCTCGAGGAGCTCTACGACTTCCTGCGCATTCCGAGTGTGAGCGCACTGCCGGAGAACGCCGGCGATGTGCGCCGCGCCGCGGAATGGGTGGCCGCGCGCATGGAAACAGCGGGCATCCCTGAGGTCGAGGTGCTGGAAACCGGCGGACACCCGCTCGTCTATGGCAAGTGGCATGTCGATGACAGCAAACCAACCGCGCTGATCTATGCCCACTACGATGTCCAGCCGCCTGATCCGATCGATCTCTGGGAGACGCCTCCCTTCGAACCAACCGTGCGCGACGGCAAGATCTTTGCCCGTGGTTCTGGCGATGACAAGGCCGGTCTTTACATCACGCTGCTGGCGATCGAGGCGTTCGCCAGGAAACACGGCCAACCGCCAATCAACCTCGTCTTCTTCTACGAAGGGGAGGAAGAGATTGGCAGCCCATCGATCTCGCCCTATCTGACCGCGCATGCCGACAGGTTCGCCGCGGATGTCGTCATCAGCGCCGATGGCATGATGTGGGGTGAGGATCAGTATTCCCTCATCCTCTCGTCAAAGGGTATGGCCGGCGGTCAGATCGACATCGTCACCGCAGATTCGGACGCGCATTCCGGCATCTACGGCGGTGGTGTTGCCAATGCCGCCCGCGTCACCGCCCGCATTGCCTCGTCGTTCCACGATGCCAACGGCAAGGTGGCGGTCGAAGGTTTCTATGACAAGGTCTTGCCCATCACCGAGCAGGAAGCTGCCGATATCGAGAACGTTCCGTTCGATGAGAAGGCGTTCCTGGGCTCGATTGGCGTCACGGTGCCCACCGGCGAGGCAGACTACACCACGCTCGAGCGTCTCTGGATGCGCCCCACAATCGATATCAACGGCATCTGGAGCGGTTTCCAGGGCGCGGGCTCAAAGACAGTCACTCCGGCGCAGGGGCACATCAAAATCACCTGTCGCCTGGTGCCCGATCAAGACCCCGACGAGATCAACGATCTGATTCGACTGCATGTCGAGCAGCACCTGCCAGCCGGAGCGCGAGCCGAATTCCAGCTCAAGACGGGCACCGCGCGGCCGTTCTCGATTTCGCGCGACAACCCATATATGGTGGCCGCCGCCGAGACGTTGACCGAGATCGGTGGGAAGGACGTGGTCTACGTTCGCACGGGCGGCACGATCCCCATTGCCGAAGTGTTCAAGCATCATCTTGGCGCGGAGATGGTCTTCTATGCGTTCAGCCTGGAGACCTGCAACGCCCATGCGCCGAACGAGTTCTTCCGGATCGAAGACTTCCGCAACGGCACTATTGCCACAGTGGCCTACCTGGAGCGGTTGGCGAAGTAGGACGAGATTCTTGGTCCAGAGTCCAGAGTCCAGAGTCCAGAGTCCGGAGTCCGGAGTTCAGAGTCCGGAGTCCGGAGTCCAGGGTCCTGAGCTGAGTGAAGGGCTCTGGGGCTCGGGCCGAACTACGGCTTGATGTAGCGGAATCCCTGGTTCATGGCCTGGACCAGGGCAACGACTCCGCCGAGATCGGTCTTGGCCCAGGATGGAATCTCGCCGATATCGATCTTGTGCTCTTTGAGCGCGTTCGGACAGACGTAGACCTCGACGCCCTTTTCGGTCAGCTCACCCAAATGCGCGCTCAGGTCGTTGTCACTGGCAAGCGTGTACACCGAGCTTCCGTCCACCACGACCCGCAGACTCGCCGCCGGCCATTCTGCGGTCAGGTTGTCGAGATTGGACAGGACATAGACCCAGTCCTGCTCCTGCGCGGCATGCAGCACGACTTTGAAATCGCTGGGCACATCAGGGATCGAGGGCGTTGGCGTGGCATCCTGAGCCAATGCGCCGGAATGACCGAGCGCTCCAATGGCGATGGCTCCAGCCCCGCCCTTCAAGGCCGTTCGGCGATTGACCAGGATCTCTGAACGAATTCGCATTGCAGGGGCCCTCCACGATGTTCGCTGTCACCAAGGTTCGCAGCGTCAGTATGCGGCGTGAGGGACACGCTTGCTAAAGCGTGGAACCGGCAGCGTCTTGCAGGGGGATACCAACCAGTTCCATCAGCTTGAGCGCATTGGTCGTGGTGGCCAGACCGGGGCGAAGGGTATAGTCGAAGGTCATGTCCATTTGCCCGTCACGTTCGAAGACGGTTTCCGCGAAATGGACTTCTTGCGCAGAGTCGGCGAGCTCACTGGCGAGCAAGAGATCGAGATCGTGCGTGGACACCGCGCCAATCGCGCCGCGCTCGATGAGCAGCGAGATGATCCGGCGGGCCGCGATCTGCCGCTCCGCCGTGTTGGTGCCAGAGAGGATCTCATCGAGCAGGAAACAGATGATGCGTCCGTCTGGTTGCTCCGTTTGCGATGCGTCGACGATCTGTTTCAGACGCAAGAGCTCGGCCATGTAGTAGGAGACACCCATTTCCAGCGAATCGACGATGCGCACACTGGTCCAGAGCGAGATCGGTGGCAGTGAAAGTGTTTGCGCGCAAGCGGGAGCGCCAGCGTTGGCGAGCACCGAATCGATCCCGATCGAGCGTAGCAGGGTGCTCTTGCCAGACATGTTCGAGCCGGTCACGAAGAGGAACGATCCTGGGGGCCCCACGGTGACATCGTTGCAAACCCGGCGATTCGCGGGAATCAGCGGATGCCCGAGCTGGGCGGCGGCGATACGATCGTGCGTCTCGGAGACATCAGGATAGACCCATTCCGGGTTGTCATGCGCCAGGTTGGCGAGCGCGCCGAGCGCCTCGTACCAGCCGATCGCTTCCAGCCAATGGGGGACGTGCGCTCCGTAAGTTTCCCGCCAGCGCTCCAATCGGTCGTAGAAATGGACATCCCAGGCGCAGGCGAATTGCAGAACGTAACTTTGGAGTGAGCCGCGTGGCACACCGAATGAAAGGATCTGCGCGAGCTGGCTCGCCGCCTGGGACGAGGAAACTCCGTCCGTCCGGAGAGGCGCATCGATCTCCCGGAGCAGTTCGGCTTGCCGTTGCTTGCCGTCCAGCAGTTCCAGCAACCCGGCATAGGCACGGATAGCGCTCCCATGCTCCATGGCGGCATCCATCTGCCGGCCGACCTTGTGATGCAACGCGGTTGCAATCACGAGATTGGCCATGAGCGGTATCGCCAGCCAGCCTGAATCGACCTGGCCGGCAATCGCAAGCGCAAGCACCAGTATTGCTGCCAGCACGCTCGATCGGGCGAGCCAGGTCAGAAGCGGCAAGCGTGTTCCCGGGGCGCGCAGCCAATCGAGAAATGCCGCGGTGTTGTCATCGTCGATCTCGCCCAGCAGAGCTCGCTGCTGC
>JAWKPF010000003.1 GCA_041390825.1 Thermomicrobiales bacterium | reverse complement strand
ATGCTCCTGCGCAATCAAATTTCCTGCCCCCGGCGCCCAGATACCCTGATTCTCGAACGCCAGTTCACCCGCTGCACTCTGGATCGTCGGAACACCCGTGAAGGGCTGGGTGTACTTGTTGATCTTCTGCCCGAACTCGGGACCATCGAAGTCGACCGACGTCCCGACCAAGAACACATTCGAGCCCGCGTCCACAGCCAAGGCCGCAGGTATCGTCAACTCGATGCCGGGCGATCGCGCGTCGAAGTCTTGCCAAACAATGCTTCCGTCATCGCCGCTGAGTTTCGCGCAGCTCATCGTCGTTGTCGGGAACGGCGCACGAGTGTGCAGGGTCGCTGCATAGACATTTCCCAGTCGATCGATCTGAATATCTTCGGTTTCTTCACCCGCGCCGCCGATATTTGAGGCCTGCCCATCAGAGAGCACTCGGGTCCATTGCAGCGCTCCGTTTTTGCTCCACTTGGCCACGAATCCACCGTTCGAGGCGCTCCCGTCATTCCGATACCCACCAGCGATGACCGCTCCGGTCTGGTCTACTCGTACGACGGGGAAGTGGATCGAGAATGCACCAGTCGCCTGAATATCGCGGGTCCACAGCTCATGTCCTTGTCCGTCAAGTTTGATCACACGCCCGTTATTACCATCCAAACCTCCAACAATCACATCGCCGTCGAGATCGGTCGTGATGTTCCGTCCATCGTCTCCTGCGGAATACAGGTCAAGCTCCGTGCACCACAAGTGCTGACCATTCCCCGCATCCAACGCCGTCAGCACGGAAACGGTGCCCCCCGTTCCATCCTTGGCGGCGATGAGAAACAGCTTGTCGTCGTTGCTGAGCGCCATGTCAGCTCCGATGCTGAATATGCCAGGACACGGGGCGCCCGCATCGAGAGCCGTTTGCCATCCGATCGCTCCGGTCGCCGGGCTGATCTGAGCAATCTGGATCACACCCGATGAGAAGCCAGAAAGGAACACCACGCCATCGCCACCGAGAACAAGATTATTCAGATTGCTGATACCCGCATAGGTACGCGCCCATTGGACAAATCCAAATGGTGAGATCTTCACGACGGCCACATTCGATCCGAACCGAGCGCCGACATATGCATTCCCGTCCAGATCAACCACCATGGCATCGGGCGACTGATACACGGGAAGGTTGACGGTCCAGATCACATTCGCCCCCGAATTGTCGGCGCCGTCGATCTTGACCACCTCCAGACCACCGTCGGCATAGCCGGCAATGATGATGTTGCCTTCGACATCCGCCTTGGCCAATCGATACTCTTCAGCCCCGCCCAAGGACTCATAGGTCCACACACGCGTGAACAGCGCCCCGGTCTCAACGCTGCTCTGCAAACCAAGGTCCCGAATCAGATCCGACACCTGCTCGGGCGCGACTTTGCCTTCGAGGGCTTCTCTGATTTGTGCCTCATCTGACTGCGCAGCCGCGCGTGTTGCGGGCATGACCGTGACGAGCGCCGCTGCGGCGGCCAGGAGCGTGTGCTTGACGAGTCTCATACTGAATCTCTCTTCTTGAGTGTCGATGGGTTCGTGGGGCGCGGCAGCGGCTTATTGATTGCCTTCCATCGCAGCGGAGTTGACATAGTGGATGCCGCGCGACTCGGGCTGGCCGTAGAGCTCGGGCATGAGGAACTTGCCACGCTCATCGCCCTTCTTCTGCACCTCGATCGGCGCGCCACGCTGCACCACGAACGCATCGCTCCGGTGCGCGATCACCTCC
>JAWKPF010000002.1 GCA_041390825.1 Thermomicrobiales bacterium | reverse complement strand
TGGAGCTCCAGGAGCGCCCGCCTTCACCGGCCGGGAGACTGATTCTTTGGACCATTCTGGCGTTCTTCGTGCTGGCGATCACCTGGGCGGGTATCAGCGAGGTCGACGTCGTCTCGGTCGCGCAGGGGCGCATCATCCCGAGTGGACACAGCAAGACCGTGCAGCCGCTCGAGATTGGCACAGTGGCAGCGATCCACGTGATCGATGGACAGGCTGTTGAAGCCGGCGAGGTACTGATCGAGCTCGACCGGAGCAGCGCGCAGGCCGATGTCGACCGCCTGCGCGCCGAGCAAGACACGGTGCAACGCGAGATCCTGCGCTATCGGCAACTTGCAGAATGGCTCCTTTCCGACTCACCGCCGGGCGAACAGCAGCTGCAATCCGTCGATGACAAACTGCTGCGCGGACAGTGGTGGGAATTCAGCGACCGGATCGAAGTGCTTCGGCGCGAGCAGGATCAGCAACACACAGAGCGCCGAAGCGCGCAGCACCAGGTCGCGAAGCTCGAAGCCGTACTGCCGATCGTTGCACGCAAGGCCAGAGATCAGAAGGGTCTGGCGGACAAGCAGCTGTTATCCGAACAGCAATACCTTGAGACCGAACAGGAGCGCCGCGAAATTTTCCACGATCTGCGCACGCAGAAGGGAAGGGTGGATGAGCTTCAGGCCGCCGAGCGGGCTCTGGATGCGCGTATCGCCTACACACGCAGCGAATTTCATCGTCAGGTGCTCGAGGGCCTGGATGAGGCGCAACACCGACAATCCACGATCAGGCAGGAACGGATCAAGGCCGAGACCCGGATCACGGCTCAGACCATCACTGCCCCCGTCAAGGGCGTGGTGCAGCAGCTTGCCGTTCACAGTGTCGGTGCGATCGTCACCCCGGCACAGCAACTGATGGTTATCGTTCCCGGGGGCGGAACGATGGAAGTCGAGGCGGTGCTCGAAAACAAGGATATCGGCTTCGTCGAAGTCGGCCAGCAGGCCGAAATCAAGATTGATACATTTCCGTTTACCAAGTACGGCACCATTGCAGGAGAGGTGGTGGGTCTTTCCAGTGATGCAGTGGCGGATGACAGGATGGGACTGGTTTACAAGATGCGGGTGGCGATGAAACGTTCCAGCGTTGAAGTCAACGGCAAGCACGTCGACCTACAACCGGGGATGGCTGTCGCGGTGGAAGCAAAAACGGGCACTCGTAGAATCATGGAATTCTTCCTGAGCCCGCTGTTGCGTTATGCGAAGGAGAGCGCGCGTGAGCGTTAAGAATTCGGCGTTATATCGGCCATTGGTGCAAACGAGGGAATGGACATCGATGCGGTCTCAAACGGGGGGTAGATGCATCATTGTGCGACAAGAGCGATGAAAATCGTAAAAAACAGCGTTTATCAATGTGTGCAAGATCAGGTGAATAACTTATGGCTTTTGTAAATGAACGAATCAGTGAAGAAGATAGGAAGAAGTTCGGGCTGGACGAAATGGATAAGTGGTTGTCAAACACGGGAAAGGTGCCCAATCGTAGTTGGACGATCGATCATGAACGGGAGATCTATCTGCGGGTGATTAATCGGGGACGAGAGGAGTACAGCCATAAGTCGACCTGGCATTTTTATTGGCGCGGCGAGCTGATGACGGTCTGCCTGGAGACGCTCAGTGCCGGCGGTGAGCCTGGTGGCCATGGCTGGTCGCACTACAAGTTGGTTGATTGCTATTTGAAAGGTTTTTTCGTGTCGGACCATTTGCTGGATCGGCGCGACGAGATCATTGCGGATCTCAGAGACGCGCTGACGGCCTACAAAGGCGGCGGAATCCACTCGACCAGAAAGACCAGCGAGACAACACTCACCATCTAGCCAGGGAAGACATACAAGGATGTACGAAACTTTATCCGATGCGCTGGACGCGCTCTCCAATCTGACCTCCAGCGGGGATCTGCTCAAGTCGGATCTCATAAACCTCATTGGACAGGTCTCAGTGCATGCCGAGGGTGCCGTCACGTTGCTCTATAGCGGCAGTGTGGCGGGTGGCCCGGGCAGCAGCGAAATCATCGATAACATGCTCAATAGCGGCCTGGATATCCGAGTCGTTGATAAGAGTGTGGCAGCTCAGCTTATCAAATCGGAAGATTTCCTCAGGAAGGTCGCCGAGGCATTTGGCATTGACTTCGAAGTATTCGATACCGACGGCTATCGCGGCCCTGCCACAGAATGGCTCGGTCATGAGACCGACGGCCCCTGGGCGGACGTGTCGCGCCGGTTTGCCCAGGCAACAGTCGGAGATGTGCGGGTTGTGGCGCCGGAAGGGGATGTCTCCCGCATCCTGGCACAGACAGAATTGCCGGCTCTGCTCGACAATCCCAGTGTCACGTCAATCGATGGGGTCCCAAGGATTCAACTGATCGAGTACGCAAATCGGCATGGGGACGAAGCC
>JAWKPF010000001.1 GCA_041390825.1 Thermomicrobiales bacterium | reverse complement strand
GCGCCAGCGCCACCTGCGCGCTACCGATGAGCAGCACGACCACGCTCGAGACTCGAACGCACCTTTGCACGACTCTCTGTACGACGTACTGTCGCTTCACTTCAATGTTCGTTATGGAAAAATCTCCTGCACCCATCTGGCTCCGCGAGTTCGTCGTGGCGGTAGGTTTCGCGTTTGTGATCATGGTTCATCAAATGCCCGTCAGCCGCTCGTTCGAGTCGCCAAACTGGTCGAGTTCCAGGCCGCCCCAGTCCATGAGGTGAAGGAACAGGCTGCACATGCGACGGTTGGGCGCATCGAGGTAGTCGAGCACGCGGCCGCCCTGGAGTTTGCCGCCCGCCCCCCCCAGCAGGATGATCGGCAACTGCCTGGCGTCGTGGTTGCCGTGCAGCATGCTCGAACAGTGCATGATGGACGTGTTGTCAAGCAGCGTGCCGTCCCCTTCCTGATGCTCCGCCATTCGCTCGCAAAGGTAGGCGAGCTGAGACATGAAGAACTGGTTGAGCGGAATGAGTTCGGGCGGCTGGGTGTGGGCCATCTGGTGATGCTGGTCTTTGGCGCCGCAGTGCGTGTGAGTTTCGGCGGAGCCATCGTTGCAGTACTTGAGGGTCGCGATCCGGGTGGTATCGGTGCGGAAGGCGAGCAGCACGATGTCGTTCATCAGCTTCCAGTAGTCGGGGATTTCGGGGGGAATCCCGTCGGCCGGCCGCGGGTGATCGGGGGCGGTCAGGGTTGGCTGCCAACCGTTGGCATCGCGTTCCTTGTCGGCTCGCTGGAGACGATCTTCGATTTCGTGGACGCTGCCCAGATACTCCTCGAACCGCAGACGATCCGAGAGGGAGAGTCGTTGACGCAGCGACCTGGCGTCTTCCAGCACTGCATCCACAACGCGGCGGTCGCCGCGGTTCCGGTCGGTGCGGAAGAGCTGGTCGAATGCCAGTGCTGGCCGCGTCTCGGTCCAGGTCGGCGAGACCTCAGAACTCCACGAGATGTGCGAGCTGTAGAGCAGCGGATGCCCGTCCTGCAGGCCGGGGAGCGCGTCTTCGCAGCCCAGTACCAGCGAAGGGATTCGTGTCTGATCGCCGAGCCGCCGAGCCATCAGCTGATCGAAACTGACTCCTGTGCGGACTTCGGTCTTCGACATCGGAGCGCCGCTGAGCATGTTCCCCGTCTGCATGCAGTGGATGACCCCGTTGTTGGCTTGCTCGTTCCACAGACCGCGGAGGAAGACCAGTCGCTCTTTCCAGGGTTCCAGCGGCGTCAGGCAGGGCCCGAGTTCCATGCCGGCGCCCTCACCTTTGGCCCACCAGTGCTGCGAATGGAAACCCATGCCGGTGAACGTGACGAGCGTGCGAGTCGGCGGCTGATCGGCGGCGTCGGCGCGTTCACCCGTGGCGAAGGCCAGCGATTCAAGCCATGGCAATGCCATTGAGACGCCGAGCCCGCGCAGCAACGTGCGCCGCGAGAAGGAATTCGATTCGTTAAACATCAGGAGACTCCTACTAATCAGGGTCGTTCGTTACCTGGTTGAAACCGCTTCGGCCGTCGGTCGAATGCAGCGGAATTGTTCGCTCTGAACGATGACCAGCAAGGCGTCCGACCAGCGGCCACCGCCGACCATCGTCTGAGTGACTTCCTCCACGAGCTTGCGGTCCGACGTCATCACGGCGCGGCCCAGCGCATAGCCCGTCAGTTTGCGGGCCAGCGTCCGCAGCAGGTCCTCGCGGCGCGGTCCGGCGAAGTAGTTCCGCAGGCCGGCGATATCGTCGATCTCGGTGCCGTCTCGAAGAATTCCTTTGGTGTCACCCGGCTTCAGCTCGCCGGCCGGCCGCAGACGACCGATGGCGTCGAACCGCTCCATCGCCATGCCGTAGGGATCGATGCGATCGTGACAACCGGCGCACTTCGGGTCCGCACGATGGCGCTCGGTGATCTCGCGCACGCTGAGCCCGGGGGGTGGTGTTTCCGGGAGCGGTGGAACGTCGGGCGGGACTTTGGGCAGTCGCTCGCCCAGGACCTGCACCAGCCACGCTCCACGCTTGATCGGACTGGTCCGCGCGGCTGCCGACTGCCTGGCGATCACCGCGCCGAACCCCAGAAACCCGCCGCGTCCGTAGCTGGAAACATTCTCGACGCGTCGCCATTCCGGTCCGGTCACACCGGGGATGCCATAATGCCTGGCGAGGACGTC